>JAFUXZ010000117.1 GCA_017470795.1 Paludibacteraceae bacterium | reverse complement strand
TGTTGCTTTGTCTCTTCGTCATAGTTGCCGTCGAGCCATGTCTGTGCAGTGGCCATACATTGTTTGATAAGTTCTTGATCCATGGTGAATAGGTATTTAATGAGTTTTTCGTCGGAACGAAGATTCGGAATCGTTTTTGAAAATCCCTTTCGAGTGGTCAAAGATAGTCTTTTTATTCGCATTTTGCAATTTTTGCGTATTCTCGACCCTGTCTGCATGTTTTTGTTGGCAATGTCAGTGATGCTCTCCGTTGGGCGATGCAGTGTGGAAGCAATGCTTTGGGGTGCGTCCGTCAGATATGAACGGCCGGATTCGCTCCTTCCCGGGTGCCCGATAGCGGAGGTTCACCGGCATGTCTCATGATACACATCACTTACGGGTTTGGATGCAGGCGATGCATTTGCTCTGAATGTTTCTGTCGGCGCAGCGCAGGCTCAGGCATGACTCTGCGTTCATTCCATCGGCTTTTTGTGAAGGTTACACTTCTAAAAGACTACATCTGCCGGCGATGATTTCAGTCATTGCTTCCGCAGGGTGGGCAGTCCTTGCTACGTAGGCGGGTCTGTGCTCCTGACCTGCACGGACGGCCATGTGCATCGTTCAGACGCCCGGAGCGGCGGCGTGCAGACCGGCGTTGTATGCGGCATTGGTGTGGGGACTTATTGCGTGGAAAGCCGCAGGTTGTCGTCTTGGCTATTTTGGCATAAAGAAAAAAGCAAGACCTGCGTTCATGACTTTTCTGGCGATGAATACGTCTTGCAGTGTGTGACCCGCGAATGCCCGCTCTTTTTCCTTGCCCCGGCAACCTGCACGCAGCATCAACAGGTCTGTTTCCGGGTATGACGCAGGAGCCGGCAGCCACTGTGCAGTTGCTGTGCTGATTGCTATAATATGAGGGCGTGATTCAGATTTCTCTGCGCAGGCGGGATGATGCGATACCCATCTGTTCGCGATACTTGGCGATGGTGCGTCGGGCAACATTGTAGCCTTGCTGTTTGAGCAGGACAACGAGTTGGTCGTCGGTCAGCGGATGACGCTTGTCTTCGGCAGCAATGTGTTCGGAAAGGATGGACTGGATGGCCTTGTTGGAAATCTCGTTACCCTCGGCATCGGTGAACGACTCGCTGAAGAAGTGTTTGAGGGGGAACACGCCGAAATCGGTTTGTACGTACTTGCTGTTGCTCACACGCGATATTGTGGAGGTGTCAAATCCGGTCCGGTCGGCAATATCCTGTAACACCATCGGCCGCAGGAACGCATCATCGCCCTCGATGAAGAAGTCGTGCTGAAAGTCAACAATCACATTCATGACGTACATCAGCGTGTTGTTGCGCTGCCGAATGGCATCGATAAACCATTGCGCTTTCTCCATTCGCTCACGCATGAAGGTGATGGCCTCGCGCATCTGACGCGTGCGGTTCTGCTTGTTGCCGTTATACTCCTTGACCATTTGGGCGTATTCGCGGTTAACGCGCAATTCGGGCAGGTTGCTGTTGTTCAGGCTGACATACAGGTTGCCATTGTCGTTCTCGACGATGAAGTCAGGTACGATGGTGGTCTGATTGCGCTCGTAGATGTTGCCGCTCCACGAACTTCCGGGTTTTGGGTTGAGGCGCGTAATCTCTTCAATCACCTCACGCATATCTTCATCGGTGAACCCGAAGCGGTCCTTGATGCGTTCAAACCGACGGTGACTAAAATCATCGAAAGCCCTTTGGAGCACTTTCTGCGCATTCTGTATCGCAGGAGTGGGCTGACGGCGCTCCAGTTGCAACAGCAGGCACTCGCGCAGATCGGTGGCGCCGATGCCGGCAGGGTCAAGGGTCTGTACAATCTTGATGGCGCGCCTCATGTCTTCATCCGTGAAGGTTTCTCCCTGTCTGAAGGCCAGGTCGTCAACCATGTTCTCTGCATCGCGCCGGAGATAGCCGTCAGAATCAAGATTGCCAATCACGACTTCTGCCAAATGACGCTCGGTGGGTGTGATTTGCTGCAATCCGAGCTGTTCGAGCAGATTTTCCTGAAACGTCACACCCGCACTGAACGGTATTTCAACGCGCTGCTCGTCACGCGAACTGTTGTTGGCGCGCATCTGGTAGTCGGGCGTCTCATCGTCATTGATGTATGGGTCGATGTCAAACTGCTCATCATTGCCTCCATCTTGATCTTCCTGATATGCGTCCTCCTCTTCGTCCCGGTGTTCATCTTCTTCGGGTGCTTCTTCAAGCGCCGGATTGTCCTGAACCTCCTGTGCTATGCGCTCTTCGAGTTCAAGAGTGGGGTATTCGAGCAGTTTGATAGCCTGAATCTGCGAGGTGGAGAGGCGTTGTGTCTGCCTCATGTTTTGACTTAGGGATAGATCCATCTTTGTGCGATGTAGAGGTGATTACGGCGTCATCCGCCGTGTTGACGGCAGTATTGCCTGATTGTAGCAGCGATATATTCTATCTGATCTTTTGACAACTCTGTGTGCATCGGGAGACTTAAGACCTGCTGCGACAGGAGTTCTGATGTCGGACATGGATGGAGCGATGCACCGATTTTCTGATAGGCCTGCTGCATGTGGAGCGGAACAGGGTAGTAGACCATCGATGGAATCCCATGGTCTGCCAGTGCATCACGCATCCGGTCACGGTCCGTATTCAGCACACGAATTGTGTATTGATGATAGGCATGCGTGCTGTCGGGATTGATGCGCGGTCGCCGTATGGTCGGAATATCTGCCAACAACTCATCATACAGGGCAGCTGCAGCCTGTCGACGCGCTATAAAATCGGCTAACTCGGGCAGTTTGGCCTTCAACACAGCGGCCTGCATACTGTCTAAGCGCGAGTTGATGCCAATCCGCTCATAGTGATATCGCTGCGCCATGCCGTGATTGGCAATGGAGCGCATGCGTTCAGCAAGCCGGGCGTCGTTGGTGTATACCGCTCCACCGTCGCCGTAGCATCCGAGATTTTTGGTCGGAAAGAACGAAGTGCAGCCGATGTGCCCGACGGTTCCTGACTGATATTGCTTCTGTCTGTAGGTATATGTCGACCCGATGGATTGGCATGCATCTTCAATGACATACAGATGGTATGCTTGAGCAATGTCAAGGATTTGCTCCATGTCGGCATGTTGTCCGAACAGATGTACCGGTACGATGGCACGCGTTCGCGGGGTGATTGCCCGGCGTATGGACTCGGGGTCAATGCAGAACGTGTCGGCATCCACATCTACCAATACCGGTTTCAATCCAAGCAGGGCAACAACCTCGGCTGTTGAAACGAAGGTAAACGACGGGGTGATTACTTCATCGCCGGCTTGCAGGTCCAGAGCCATCAGGGCTGTCTGTATGGCCTCTGTCCCGTTTGCCGTACTGATGACGTGACGTACATTAAGGTATTCTGCAAATGCTGTCTCAAACTCACTGACAACCTTCCCCCTTACAAAGGCAGCCGACTCGATGACCCCTGCAATGCCGGCATCTATCTCTTCCTTCAGGCGTTGATATTGCCCTTTCAGGTCTACCATCTGAATCGGTTGAATCGTCTTCATGGCCTCATTTGAAGATGATGTAACTCACGCTGTCCGGTTCGATAGTCGCGCGTCGCACCACTGTGCTGTCATATTCGACCCTCAGGGGGGCTTTCTGACCGAGCAGGTAGAATGAAGAGCAGTTCAGGACGGCGCGGACAATGCTTGTGTCCACTTTGTTGGACATGCTCTCGGCTACCAGAGCCTTGACTGTGACAGCGGATGGTGTACAGTGAACTGAAGCACCATGTTGAGCGTTGCGGATGCTCACTGGGATGGTGTATTGCCGCTCGACGAGGGGCTCGACATCGGCAATGACGGTTACCTCTTCAGGAATCGTTGTGATGCCTGTCATGTGCATGTTGATACTGCATCTTTGCTGCAGCGATTCGGTCAGCGGTAGCGCTTCCGGAACATGTACCACCGCCTCCATGATGCGGATGACACTGTCTTCTGATCCAAAAATGTCAACTTCTCCAGGTTCGGAATATATCGGATAGCGTATGATGTAGCCGTCATCAGCCCGTATTTCGCCCTCAATCCTTACCGGCACGCGTTTTTGGCTCAACTTGGTATAATGGGCAACGAGGAACTCCGGACTGAATGACGCAATCTTTCGGTCAGGGTAGTTGCTGTTCAGATAGGAGAGGAGTAAATCGTGTCCAATGTTAATCGTCCCGTTGTGCTCTAACGTGTAGGTTGTCAGGTCAATATCGATGGGGACGGCGGCAATCTTCTTGCCGTTCAGATAGTCTCTGACCTCGGATTCGATGCTCACCTCAAGTTCTGCGGGCAGTTCGCCGTCAAACTGGATGGCATGCAGTGAGCCGGTATAGTGTATCGGCACTTTAATCTTGATCTGGTTGGCATTGCTGATGGCGTTGACGAACCAGTAGCCCGTAATCCCGATTAGTATGAGCAAAAAGATCCACACGTCAGACGAACTGAAGAATCGTTTCAGTTTGGTCCAACGTGTGCCAATCCATGTATGGTGTTCGGTCATGTTGTGCGATAGTAGATTGTCGCTATGCCGATAGCCTACTTGCTGTTTGTCGTATCGGCCTGTGCATCCTCTGCGCTGGCGTATATCTGGCTTTTGTCAATCTTGATGCGTACTCCTTCTGCAATCTCGATGAGCATGTAGTTGTCTTTCACTTCCTTGATTTTTCCGTATATGCCGCCGGAAGTAACGACCTTGTCACCAGCCTTGAGCGCGTCGCGTTGTTTCTGTATCTCCTTTTGACGCTTCTGTTGCGGACGAATCATGAAGAAATAGAATACGACAAAGATGAGTAGCATCATCAACAAGAAAGACCAGTTGCCTCCACCAGGCTGGGGTGCTGTGGCTTCGTCAAGAAGAATCGTTGTAAGCATGTGTGTAATGTTTTTTTGTTGTTGTTAATGATTATCGATATTTATCTCAAGACAACGGCCTTGATGATTTTCTTCTCCCTAATGAGCTCCTGTGCTGTCTGATCAAGGACGGCATTGACAAATTTTCCGCTCTTGTCCGAACTATATGCTTTGGCGATGTCCACATATTCATTGATGGTAACACTCACCGGGATGGTCGGAACGGAGCATATTTCGGCCAGGGCGCAATGCATAATCAGGCGGTCCATCAGCGTTATGCGTTCGAGATCCCAGTTTTTTGTATGTTGGTCAATGAGTTGTTGGTATGTGCTCCATCGGCTGATGATGTCTTTCATCTGGTCCATAGCCATCTGCTCATCTTTGAGGTCGTCAAAGAGCGGGAGCAGGGGTTGTTCCTGACCGGCATTGGCATCGAAATGTTTGATGGTCTTAACGATAAAACTGCAGACAAGTTCAACATCCGATGCATAGTACAAGTTGTCTTCCTCGATAATGTCAGCAAGCGCTTCGTTGTTGGTAAATACGTTGGTGACAATCTTGCGCCAAAGCATTTTGTCGTAATCATATCCGCAATCGTCGCTCTGCATGTAGTCGGCGTAGAAAGCCTGTTGCGTGATGTCTGCGTATAGGTTACGTATTACGTCAGCGTGTTCAGTCCAGTCAATGTGAAGCTTGAGTGTTTCCCGAAGTTTGTGCAATGCCTCGTTGTCAGCAAGCTGTGCTGCCAACAGGTTGTCCGCAAAACGTGTGTTAGGATGCAGTTCCTCTTCTGAAGGTAGGAATTTGTTGCGTCCATTCTCGATTTTCTCTTGTGCGTATCGTGTAATCTCCGGGATAAGCGACAGCAGACAGCAGTACAATTCATGTGTCTTTTTGAATCCTTCACCGAGTATGTTCTGCGCGGTCTGTACCAGTCGGGTCTGTTGTCTTGGCGCTACGTCAGTCGGCTCTTTACCCAGTTGTTTCATTGTGTCGGTTTCGCTTTCATAGAGAGCGAATGTGGCTTGCATGAGCTTGATGCGTAGCAGGGTGCGGTTGATCATAGGTTGTTATGGTGTGGTCTATATGATAGAGCGTCTGTTTGTCTTTAATTTTGTTGAGCAAAGGTAATTCATTTTTCGTGTTGTGCCAAACAATAGCGCATCATCTTGTCTTGCGTAATCAGACTCCGGTCAAGTAATGTCCGCAGGATGTCTATGACGGTTTTCTCGTCGGCATCAATCTGTGTGATGATTTGTTTGATATTACACGGCTCTTGTTTCAGTATGTTGATGATTTCCGAAGCGATTTGCTCGGCTCCGTTTTGTGCTGTAGCCTTTTCTTTCCGGCTCAGGCAGATGTCACATTGCATGCAGGGCTGTTGTTCGGTCTGTCCGAAGTAGTGAAGCAGGAGTTGACTGCGGCAGAATCGTTTTTGCGAAGCGTATTCAATCATGTCGTTGATGCGCGTTTCATAACGTTCCCGTCGTCGGTCATACACGTCTTTGTCCAACTGAAGCAGGCGACTGTCAACACGGTTGTGCAGGAAATACACGTAGTTGGCGCGCCGGCGCGGAATGTATCTGATGATATGCTGGTGAGCCAGTATGACCAGATTGTCAACGACTTGTCGGCGCGTCAGCCCGCAGTGTTTGGCAATCAGTTCTTCGTTGATGCCTGCCGGCTCGGAGAATATGCCGGTGTAGGAGCGCAGCAGTGCGTTTATGATTTGGTCTTGCTGCTCGTTAGTCTGAAGGTTGTAGAGGTCGTTGCGGTCAGTCAGGAATAGGATTTGTGAGTTCGTTTCCACATCTTCATTAAGTTCGATATAACCTGCCTGTTGGAGAATCTGCAACGCGTTATGGGTGTGTATGAATGACAATTTGTATATGGTGCAGAAGGATTCGAGGTCGAACAGGTACATGTGATTTAATCCTGAGTGTTCTGCGATTTGGAAGTAATAGCATAGTTTGTCGTACACGTCGCGGATAAAATCTTTCTTGGGGTAGGTGTCGGTGACGCGCCGGCTGAGTATGGGCTGGTCAACGCCGGGATTGTAGAGCAATACGGCATACGCTTTTTCCCCATCGCGTCCTGCACGTCCGGCTTCCTGAAAGTAGGATTCGATGTTGTCAGGCAGGTCAATGTGTATCACGGTGCGTACGTCAGGTTTGTCAATGCCCATGCCGAAGGCGTTGGTTGCCACCATCACGCGTGCCTGGCCGCTCATCCAGCGTTGCTGTCTTTCTGTGCGTTCACTGCTGCTCAGTCCGGCGTGATAGTATTCGGCTTTGATTCCGATGCTGTTGAGGTATTCGGCGGTTTCTTTGGTGCGTTTCCTGTTTCTGACATAGACGACCGAGCTCCCGTCGATTTTGTTCAGAATATGCTCAACGGCTGCAACCTTGTTCTCAGTCTGACGCACGACGTAGGCCAAGTTGTCGCGTCTGAAGCTTTTTTGCAGCACGTTGTATTCCCTGAAGAGCAGTTTGTCCTGAATGTCCTTGGCGACGTCGGGCGTGGCAGTGGCTGTCAGTGCGAGGACGGGTGCATCAGGGATGTATGCCCTGATTTCTGCGATGCGCAGATAGCTTGGTCGGAAGTCGTATCCCCATTGGGAGATGCAGTGGCTCTCGTCAACGACCAGCAGGCAGACCTGCATGTCGCGAAGTCGGCTGATGAAGCTCTCCGTGCCGAGTCGCTCGGGCGATACATACAGGAATTTGTAGCCTCCGAAGTGTGCATTGTCCAGTGTGGTGTTGATTTCGCTGAAGGACATGCCCGAATGTACGGCTGCGGCTTTGATGCGGCGTTTCCTGAGGTTGTCGACCTGGTCTTTCATCAGGGCGATGAGCGGCGTGACAACGATGCATATCCCTTCCATGCTCATGGTCGGCACCTGAAATGTCAGGCTCTTACCGCCTCCTGTCGGCATCAGGCCGAGTGTGTCGCGTCCGTCGGCGATGCTTTTGATGATGTCCAGCTGGAGCGGACGAAATTCATCATATCCCCAGTATTTCTTTAATATGTCGTGGTAGATGTCGCCCATGTCGTGTTATCGTCTGCGAGATGGTCTGCGTTGTGTGCTGTCTGCGCTTCCGTTGCTCCGATGCGTGTCTGTCTGTTGTCGGCCGAAGGACCGTTGTCCGAGCAGCCGGTCAATCAGTTCCGGATGTCCGATGCGTCGGAGGCTCTTGATGATGCCTGCCCTGTATTCAGGCTTGTACCAGAAGAAGAACTGGCGCTGGGCCAGTTTGTCTTCCTTGCTGTGTGCGGTGTACACCGGCTTCATGGTGTATGGGTTGAGGCCGGTGTAGTAGATTTCTGTGGCCAGGGTCATGGGTGTCGGTGTGAAGTCCTGCACCTGTTCGAGTTCAAAGCCCTGATGCTTGGTCTTGGCGGCGAGGGCTGCCATGTCAGCTTCGCTGCATCCCGGATGACTGGAGATAAAGTAGGGGATAATCTGCTGATTCAGGTGGTTGCGGCGGCAGACTTGTTCAAAATGTTGCCTGAACTGCTCGAAAAGTCCGAAAGAGGGCTTGCGCATCAGCCGCAGCACCTCGTCTTCGGTGTGCTCCGGAGCAACCTTGAGGCGTCCGCTGACATGTCGGCTGATGAGTTCTTCTGCATATTGCATGGCTGCTTTGCGTAGTCCGTCGTCGTCGTACGGGTGCATAATCAGGTCATACCTGATGCCGCTGCCGATACATGATTTTTTGACTCCCGGCAGCTTGTCGACCGCGTTGTAGAGTTCAATCAGCGGTCGGTGGTCGGCATTCAGGTTGGGGCATACGGCCGGTTGCAGGCAGG
>JAFUXZ010000116.1 GCA_017470795.1 Paludibacteraceae bacterium | reverse complement strand
CGTCTACACGCTGGCCAACCGTGTTGTACATCGGAGCAGTCAGGTCAAGAACTGCAGGAGCGGCTACAGCTTCTTCGATACCTGTCGGTTCAGATCCGTTGTCGCACAACTCGGACTCAAGCACGGTGATTGCATTCGTCGCCCAACGACCGTCGGCATTCATACCTACCGTATGCCATGATATGTTGATTGTGAAGGAAGCAATGTCATTGGGTGTGAAGTCATAAACGTAGCCGGCGGCATTGTTGTATTGTGCTCCGATATTATCGTGCTTCACAGTAGTACCGTCAACGGTAATTTCAGCGAAGTCAATGACAGTGCCTGCATTGTTGGCATCGATCTTGACAGAGATCTGATCGGTCGTTCCTGCCTTCTTGTAGATAGAAAGCAACAGACGGCCGTTGGCATCACCAAAGTTTGCATCCTGCAGATGACCTGTCGGGAAGGAGCAGTACATCTTGCCGGTTGTCGTTCCGCTTACGTTGACAGCTTCTGACTCATTGCCTGCTTCATCGGCAGCTTTGATGGTAAAGTTATACGCCGTGCTTGTTTCAAGACCGGTGGCGGTCAGTTCGACAGTCTCACCTGAAGCACCCGTAGTTGTTGCCACTGCGGTTGCACCATTGTACAAGGTATAGGTAATCTCTGATTCCTCCTCGTCTTCAGCCATTACCTCAAACGTCAACGAATTCATCGTAGCCGACTTCAAAGACTGCGATTTGATCTCAGGAGCGTTCTCGTCGGCAACAGCATCGGACTCTTTCCACAGATAGATGTTGTCAACATAGAACACCCGGATACCATCCGCGTCGCCTATACCGCCATCGTTGCTGAAGAACATCTCATTAGGCTTGCTGTCCTCATTTGCGAGGTTCGCTACGTCAATATCGACGCTAATCCACTGCTGCGTCTCGCTCTCCTGAATGGTGTAGACGTAAGCCTTCTGCGGAGGACGGAAGTCGATAGCCTTCTTATAGCCCTGCGAGAGATCTTCCACCCAGATGTCGAAGTGGAGCTTTTCATAATTGCTCATCGTGAAGGCCTTGTCTTCACCCCACACGATGTTGCTCCATGTCCCGTTATACTTCCAGTAGGCCTTGCCTCCGTCAAGATTTACCTTGGTCTGCCAGTTCCCGGTGAAGAGGGGGTTGAGGTCGGTCTCGTCGGTCAGGATAGCCAGCACTTCACGACCCGTGCGCGTGATGGCAGGAGCATCGGTCTGCGGTTCGCTATACCACGAAGTAAGCGTGGTAAACGGGTCCACGGCAAATGCATCAGATGTGTTGTCGAAGCCGTCAGTGGCCGTAACCGTCAGGTTGTAGGTCGTGCCGGCTGTCAAGCCTGTCAGTTCGATTACGTTCTGCGCGCTGCTGGCAACGAGGACCTCACTGCCGTTTTTCACGGTGTAGTACTCGATGCCCGAGCCGCCATCATTATCTTTTGCCGTGATGGTGAGCTTGGCCGTTGTGGCCTTGTATTCATCGACAGTAACAGCCGAAATCGTCGGTGCTACGTTGTCTTCCGTTACAGTTTCGCGATAGATATAGAGATTGTCAACGGCAAAAGTCTTCACTTCATTGTTGCCCGTCTCCGTGCGGAATTGTACATATTCAAGCGATTTAGCCAAGAGGTCTTCTGTCAGTTTGAATCCATCGGCCATGCCCAAAGCAATGTCAAAACTATTCCATCGCTGGCCCTGCAGGTTGAGCGTATAGGGATAATCGTTTTTGTTGTCAAACTTCAGACGAAGTGACATCTGACCGTCTTCTTCAGCCCACACGTCGATATGGCACGAATCGGTTGCCCTAAATCCACTGTTGGCGGCCAAGACTGGAACACCCCAGTGAACCTCGCTGTGTCCCTCCCCCGAAGTGGTGATGTTATAGTAATAATAATGGTCTTCGCCGAAAGCTTTCTCCTGCCCCTCATACTCTCCTGTCGGATACATATTGCGGTTAAGGTTGAGCGTGCCGAACTTGTCGCTATAGATTGACTTTACTTTGTTGGCGTCAGCATCATGTGTCGGAACGGGAGCCGCGGTGGCTGGTTCCGTGAGGTGATTGCCGGTTGTGACAGAAGCTGTTTGGGAAGATGTCGATTTGTTTCCCGCCTTGTCAATGGCATAGAAAGTGAAGTTATAGGACGTGCTCGGTGTCAGGCCGGTAACGACAACCGTTGCTCCGTTGTTGTCAGCAGCTGTAACATCAAACGTCTGATCAAAACTCTTTGATTCATCTACGACCTCCACCTTGGCAATCGGCTGGTCTTCATTGTCACCGTTCTTATCCGTTGCGGCAATGGTGAAAGTAGCCTTTGTGCCGGCTTCTGAAACGAGCGTTGCACCGGTGATGACCGGAAGATTATTATCCTCGGCCGTGGAGCAAACGTTCCAGTCTATGCTTCCCAGCACGTCATACCATGCTTGCGCACCATCCTTCTGTATGAAAGTCAGTGATGAATACTGTGAGACAACTTTGTAATTGAGAGTCCAGGTAAATGTACCATTTTCCAGGGTACGAGTAAAATAGTCATTCCCGTTTGCACTTCCATCACGTGTTATGTTCAGATTGTATGCATCACCCGTCGTAGGAGCTGTATTCTCAAAGGTGAAATACATATTATCTCCATTAAAGCCTGTAATCTGATCGCCACTGGGGCTTTCGATGATAAGTACATATTTATCACCCTGAATAGTGGCCGTTACTGTGATGGAGTGGTTCCCATCTTGACTGGTTAACGTTTCACCGCAATACTCCCTCGCAAAGGCTGGGCTTCCCCCCAAACCAAATAAGAATGCCAAGAGAAGCAAAGGGTACCATAATCTCTTTTTCATGTTTCCCTACTTTTTTTTAGTTAATAAATAATATATAGTTAATTACTCTGTTATCGTAAATTCAACCGGCTGGCCACTGCGGCTGTCGGGGGCTATCCATGTCTGGAAAGCGGACGGGTCAGCACGGTTGGTCAGATCGGCATGCCAATAGGCCAGGTTGCGTGTATCAAGTTCGAAGCAGACATTGACGGTTTGTCCGGCAGGTATGCTGACTTTCTTGAAGCCCTTCAGCTCGCGCACCGGTCGGCACTCGCCGGCCTGCTGACGCACATAGAGTTGTGCCACCTCCTGCGCATCGCGGCTGCCGTCATTGGTGATGTCGCAACTGATGCGCAGCACGTCGCCGGTCTTGGCTTCCGTTTCGTCTATCTGAACAGGTCCGTAACTGAAAGTGGTATAGCTCAGGCCGTAGCCGAACGGAAAGAGCGGTTTGTCGCCAGTCTCGAGCCAGTAGCTCGACTGACCGATGGAGAACTGCGGCGCGCCGATGGGTATGTCATCCAGCAGGATGGGCGTGGTGGCAGGCCTTCCGGTCGACTTATGATTGTAGTAAATCGGAATCTGACCCACCATGCGGGGCATCGTGATTGGCAGTCGTCCTGAGGGAACCGCCAGTCCTGTGAGCACGTCGGCCAATGCCGGACCGGCCATTGTGCCGCCATGCAGGGCATACAGCACGGCGTCGGCCTGCCCAATCTCGTCGGGAATAGCCAACGGGCGTCCGGCCATGACAACGAGCACCACCGGTTTGCCCGTCAGGTGCAGGCGGTGCATCATTTCGGCCTGTGCGCCGGGGAGCGTGATGTCTGCGCGACAGCGTGCCTCGCCTGAGAGGATGGCTTCCTCACCGGCGAAGTAGAGTATCACATCGGCTGATGCGGCGGCTTTGACAACGCGGTCGATGCCCGACAGGTCGGTATCGCGGCTGTATGTCAGTCCGGGTTCGTAGGTCACTTCGAGCCCCGTGCCGGGTTCGTGCAGAGCCTGTAGTGGAGTGATGCTATGCTCGGGCTCGCCGTCAAAGATCCATGTGCCGAGCTGTTCCTTCTGTGCATCGGCCAGCGGTCCGCATACGAGGACGCGCTTCACACCGTGCAGCGGCAGCAGAGGCTGTCCGTCGAGCGTGTCGTTCTTGAGCAGGATGGTGCTCTCCGTTGCGACGCGGCGCGCCAGCAGGAGGGCGTCGTCGGCATAGAAGTCGGGCGTGCTCTCGGCATAGGGATGCTCAAAGAGGCCGAGCCGCATCTTCAGCCGCAGAATGCTGCGGACGCAGTCATCGACCTGCTCCATCGTGACGATGCCGCTGTCGACCATCTGCTTAAGATAGTCCTGATAGACGAGCCCCTGCATGTCCATCTCCATGCGTGCAGAGATGCAGTCATAGGCAGCCTCGCGCCTGTTGGCGGCATAGCCGTGCGCCACGAGGTCAGACCCTGACCCCCAGTCGGATACGAGCATGGCCCTACTGCCCCATTCGTTGCGCAGAATGTCTATGTTCAGGTGCCGATTGGCGGAAGAGGGGATGCCCGATATGTCGTTGAATGAGCACATGATGCTGCCGGCCCCTGCCCGCAGTGCGGCCTGGAATGGCGGCAGGTAAATGTCGCGGAGCTGCTGTTCGGGTATGTTGGTGGTGTTGTAGTCACGCCCCCCCTCCGATGCAGAATAGCCGGCGAAGTGCTTCACGCACGCTGCCACATGCTGCCCGTCAATCGGTGCGTCGAGGCTGTCGGCACCCTGATAGCCGATGACCGTTGCGCGCCCCATGACAGATGTGAGATAGGTGTCCTCGCCATAGCCTTCGGCGACGCGTCCCCAACGTGGGTCGCGTGCCACGTCAACCATCGGGGAGAACACCCACCGTACGCCGTCTGAGGTGGCTTCGCGGGCGGTCATCTCTGCTGCTTCGCGTATGAGGTCGGGGTTCCAGGTGGCTCCCTGTGCGAGTGGTATCGGATAGATGGTTTTGTAGCCGTGTATCACGTCACGTCCGAGCAGCAGGGGAATGCCGAGCCGCGTCTGCTCAACGGCGATATGCTGATAGTGATTGACTTTCTCGGCTCCGACGACGTTGAGCAGTGCCCCAACCTGTCCGGCGCGTATCTGTCCGTCGAGGTCGTCGTTGACCCATGCGCCCTCGAGCTGGTTCATCTGCCCGATCTTCTCTTCGAGCGTCATGAGCGAGAGCAGACTGTCGACGCGCCGGTCTACGGGGTCAATCTGCACCGTCGGCTTGGAACATGCTGCAAGGAGGAGCAGCAGGGCGAGTAGATATGTGTGGCGTGAGGTCATGAATGAGGTCTTTTATCGACGATGTTGGCGTATGTATCGGAGTAAGCTGTGCCTGTCGGAGCTGTCAGCGTGTTCAGAGGCTGTTGAGAGACTTGTTGACGAGTTATGAAGGAATCTTTACGATGATGGTCTGCACGGCGTTGGCCGGGACGCTGACATGTGCGCCATAGCTGCCTATCTGGAGCGGCAGTGTCTGTGGCTCGGGGGCTGTGTTGAGGATTGTGACGGTGTACACACCGGCAGCGTTGACTGTAGCGCATACGTGCAGGGCGTCGTTGTCTGTCGGGGTCACACCAAGAACGGTGTCGCCCGGCCGCATCGTGCGGCTCAACTGACGCAGCACGTAGTAGTAGGGCGTGAAGTGCGTCCGGCTGTTCTGATAGTCGATCATGACGGGGGCTCCGGCATAGTTGCCCACGTGATTGGGGCCGCCGACGGAGTCGAGAACGGCATTCCAGTCGGTCAGGCCGGTGAGCCAGTGATTCAGGCCGTCAATGACGTACGACGCAAGGCGATGTACGGGAGCGTATTTCGGGTGCAGCTCGGGCCACCAGGGTGTGCTGTAGGCCCAGTCGGTAGCCGACGGTGTAAACCAGAAATCGTCGTTCATGAACCATCCACTCTCCATGAATCCCTCGGGATCGGCGATCACGTCGCCCCATACGGGACAGCCCAGATTGTCGATGCAGCCTTCTGTGTGAAACAGCAGTTTGTCAGGATACAGTGCGTGCAGTGAGTCCAGCACATGGGGGAAGCACGAGGTGGTGCTGCCATACCAGTGGAGGGCCATGCCGGCAGTATAGCGGGCGGCTTCGGGGTCGCCATAGATGGCTGCGGTATAGGGACCGGACTCGAAGGTATTCTGATCAAAGCCCAGAATCTTCACATCGGCAAAGCCGCTGCGCTCCAGTGTCGGGCCGAGATAGCGGCCGATGAACTCGGCTTCGACAGCCGGCGGGAAGTCCATCGACTCCCATCCGCCATCGTTGCCCATCGGCTCGTTCTCGGGCGTGACGGCCCAGATCTCGACGCCTTCGGCACGCCATGCCTCCAGATACTTCACGAAGTAGTCGGCAAAGGTCTGATAATACTGCGGGAGCAGGCTGCCGCCACGCCCCACGCCGCCCTGACGCTCATAGTACCTGCCGTTGTCCTTCATCCACGCGGGTGCGGTCCAGGGCGAGGCAATGATGCGGTAGGCTTTGTCGGTCTGCGACTGCTTGATGGCGGCGACATCCTTCATG
>JAFUXZ010000011.1 GCA_017470795.1 Paludibacteraceae bacterium | reverse complement strand
TGGGCAACAAAGGTGTCGAAGGTGCCATCACGGCCATCAAAATGGCCTCGCTTGACATCTGACGGGGCAGAAGCCCCTCAGCAGAGCTGCACAGCGGTGCAGCCGGCCGAAAAAACACACGCGGTATTGCACGATTCAAAAAAACGCGCTACCTTTGCGCCGCAAATCGGGCAGATACCAGAGTGGCCAAATGGGGCTGACTGTAACTCAGCTGTCTTTCGACTTCGGTGGTTCGAATCCATCTCTGCCCACACATACATGCGGATATAGCACAACGGCTAGTGCACCAGCCTTCCAAGCTGGGTATGAGGGTTCGATTCCATTTATACGCTCCAACCGCAAGATGATGCGTCGACAACGGCGCATCCTCTTGCTGTGTCATGACGCAGCCTGTGTCCGGCCGGCACGGCGGCAGCCATCGGCATACGCAGCGTGCATGCGGCAGAAATCCCCCTGGGCAACATCTCTCATCCGCTCTGCCATATAGATAAATCCAGTCACACATCAGGTCCTCTTTTTCCTCTTCATGCAAAAGATATAATCCCGATGTTTCTTTACCCGTTTTTGACTATCTTTGTACATCGAAAATCGGACATCTATGACGAAGACAAATCTATCACTCCTGCTGCTGCTTTGCCTGTGCGCACTCTCGTCGGCTCTGTCAGCCCAGGAGGCATACCGGCCGACGTGGCGGCTTGAGTTAAGCTACCTGCAGTCGGCGCAGCGGCAGGCCAAGACAGACAATGCAAAAAACGTCTACTTCGGCGGACGCATTGGCGGAATGGTTGAGTTCGACCTGCCCCGTGTCGATATTCTCAAACTGCGTACCGGCCTGTCATACAGCCTTCAGTATGCAGGCAACACACAGCACTATGCGCTGGCCAACAGTGAGGGCAAATTGGAATACGTCGATTATCAGCACTACATGCATAACGTCAGCGTGCCGCTGCATGTGCTGCTGACCGTCAGAATATGGAAAGACCTGCATCTGTTTGCCTATGGCGGACCGCAGTTTGTGATAGGCCTGGCGCACACCACGAAAGCCGATCCGCACCTGACCGCGACCACGCAGGCAACCTTGCAGGCCACCTTCGGACACGAGGTGGGCAATACAACGCGTGACCTGTACACAACAGACTATTTTGACGACGGACTCCGCCGGCTGAATGTGCAGGCCGGGGTAGGTGGCGGCATCCAGTGGAAGCGTGTACGCCTCTTTGGCGGATACGACTGGGGACTGAACGACATCGGCAGAGCCCCCTACCGGACGCGACTGAGCGGTTGGTATGCCGGAACAAGTTATGCTTTCTGAACCGGACAGGCAACTCAGACATCCATCGCAAGACTTAATATATACACATAATACATAATCAGATAAAAAGAAAGACAAACCCCGTGACACCCAAAACTTACACCAGCGAACAGGTCTATGAAGCCGCATTGGCATACTTTACCGGTGACGAACTCGCAGCACGCGTATGGAGTACGAAGTATGCCCTGAAAGATTCATTCGGCAACATCTACGAATGCACCCCCGATGACATGCATCATCGGCTGGCTCGTGAGATAGCCCGTATCGAAGCCAAGTATCCCAACCCGATGAGCGAAGATGAACTGTTTCATCTGTTCGAACACTTCCGCTACATCGTGCCCCAAGGCAGCCCCATGACCGGCATCGGCAACAACTATCAGGTGGCCAGCCTGTCCAACTGCTTCGTGATCGGCTTTGACGGCGACTCCGATTCGTACGGCGCAATCATCAAACTGGATGAAGAACAGGTGCAGCTGATGAAGCGCCGCGGGGGTGTGGGACATGACCTCTCAGACATCCGCCCCAAAGGATCGCCTGTGAAAAACTCCGCTCTGACCAGCACCGGCCTCGTTCCCTTCATGGAGCGCTACAGCAACTCCACACGCGAGGTAGCACAGGACGGACGACGCGGAGCCCTGATGCTCACCGTCGGCATCAAGCATCCTGACTCCGAAGCCTTCATCGACGCCAAGATGGAACAGGGCCGCGTAACGGGTGCGAACGTCTCCGTCAAAATAGATGACGAGTTCATGCACTGTGCCATCGAGGGACGCAAATACGTGCAGCAATTCCCAATCTATAGCAAGAACCCGCTCTATTCGAAAGAGATAGAGGCAAAGCAACTGTGGGAGAAAATCATTCATAACGCATGGAAGTCAGCCGAACCCGGCGTGCTTTTCTGGGATACCATCCTGCGCGAATCCCTGCCCGACTGCTATGCCGACCTCGGATTCCGTACCGTATCGACTAATCCTTGTGGCGAAATTCCGCTTTGCCCCTACGACAGCTGCCGGTTGCTGGCCGTCAATCTGTACAGTTATGTAGAAAATCCATTTACACCCGAAGCCCGCTTCAACTACGATCTGTTCCGCGAACATGTCATGAAAGCCCAACGCATCATGGACGACATCATCGACCTTGAGATGGAAAAGATTGACTTGATCCTGAAGAAAATCGACAGCGATCCTGAAGACGACAGCATCAAGCGGACAGAGCGTGAGCTGTGGGAAAAGATCAAGGCCAAGACGGCCAAGGGACGACGCACGGGAGTAGTGACAACGGCCGAGGGCGACATGATTGCTGCCATGAACCTGCGTTACGGAACGGACGAAGCCACCGAGTTTTCCGTCAGCGTTCATCGCGCGCTCGCACTGGCAGCCTATACCGCATCGGTCCAGATGGCCGAAGAGCGCGGTGCCTTCGAAATCTATGATGCTGCCCGCGAAGTCGGCAACCCGATGATAGAACGCATCCGTGAGGCCGACCCCGAACTCTACAAGCGTATGCAGCAGTATGGCCGGCGCAACATCGCCTGTCTGACCATCGCCCCAACCGGTACGACGAGCATCATGACGCAGACCACATCGGGCATAGAGCCTGTCTTTATGCCGGTCTATACGCGACGCCGCAAGGTCAATCCCAACGACAAGGACGTACATGTGGACTACGTCGACGAAACCGGTGACTCGTTTGAAGAATACACGGTATTCCACCACAAATTCGTTACGTGGATGCAGGTCAACGGGATTAACCCGGCACAACGCTTCAGCAAGGAGCAGATTGACGAGCTGGTACGCCGCTCACCCTATTACAAGGCTACGGCCAACGATGTCGACTGGCACAAAAAGGTTGAGATGCAGGGGGCCATTCAGAAATGGGTAGACCACTCAATCAGCGTCACTATCAACCTGCCGAACAATGTCGACGAAGCCCTCGTCAAGGATCTTTACGAGACGGCATGGCGGTCAGGATGTAAAGGCTGCACGGTTTACCGCGACGGATCACGTGCAGGTGTGCTGATTCAGAAGGAAGAGAAGAAAGAGGAGAAGAAGGAGCCGGCAGCCCCCAAGGTGTGCTACAATCCGGAAGCTGCACAGAAGCGTCCCGTGGAACTTGAGTGCGATGTAGTACGCTTTCAGAACAACAAGGACAAGTGGATTGCCTTCGTCGGCCTGCTCAACGGACGTCCCTATGAGATCTTCACCGGACTGGCCGATGACGATGAAGGCATCCTGCTGCCCAAATCCATCACAAAAGGCAAGATCATACGCGCTATTGACGAGCAGACCGGTCGTTCACGCTACGACTTCCAGTATATGAACAAGCACGGCTACAAGACCACAGTAGAAGGATTGAGCTATAAGTTTGACAAAGAGTTCTGGAACTAT
>JAFUXZ010000115.1 GCA_017470795.1 Paludibacteraceae bacterium | reverse complement strand
ACGTTTGGCAGGAGGCTCGTACTCGATAACTGCTTCTCGCGTCGGCTACCTCACTCCTGACACCGTTGTATTCCAGCACGGGGCAGTTGATGATACGGTATATGTATATATGCGTCCGGAACCGGTATTCTCGGCTACGGTCTATGACGCCAAGTCTGGCCGGCGTGTATATGCCAAGGTGGATATCGTTGACAAGGAAAACGGCCAGACAGTCTACACGACGACATTGGACAGCTTGCAAGCCGTTGCGTCAACCAAACTGGATCTGAATAAGCGGTATACAGTCAGTGCTTCGGCTCCCGGATACATGGATCTGACGGAGGATGTCGTAGACGTGGATAACGAAATGACGCTTACAATGGATCCGATAGAACCCGGTAAGAAGTATGTTCTTGAGAACATGTTCTTTGCAACAAACGAGACTACAATTCTGCCTACTTCGGATGCTTCGTTGCAGGGGCTGTATGACATGCTCAATGAGAATCCGGATGTACGTATCAAGATTATCGGCCATACGGATAATGTCGGCAGCGACCGCTCCAACCAGATTCTTTCAGAAGGACGCGCCAAGAGTGTACGTCAGTCGATGATTGACCGCGGCATCGCAGCCGACCGCATTGAGGCTGAGGGTCGTGGCGAGAGTGAACCGATTGACAGCAATTATACCGAGGCCGGACGTCAGCGTAATCGTCGCGTAGAAGTGGAAGTGCTCAGTGCTTCTTCTACGAATCGCAACATTTTCTCACATGATGATGGAATGGATGATGACGACCAGTCTGACTTATCTGAATAAAACCAAGACGTTCGGAGCAGGAAGTAAGATGTAATATGTTTACCTCATTGCTCTGAAGTCAATCAATCAAACCTCCTTTTTCAAAAGTTCTCATGCCCGATGCGTGGCGTGGGAACTTTTTTGTTGAGCAAAAAAATGGCCGGTTTGGCATAAATCTGACAAATGTGTACTTTTGTCATCTGTCGGTCTGATGACATGTGAGAACGGGCTGATTGATACATACCTTTCCTGTACATGGCGCAGCAAAGCATACAGAAAAACTTTATTTACAGCGGTCTGTTGACTGTTGCCAATTATCTTTTCCCGGTGATTACCTATCCCTACGTCTCACGTGTTCTGGGAGTAGAGCATATAGGTCTGATTAATTTCATTGACGGCATAATCAATTATTTCATCATTTTCTCAATGTTCGGTCTTACGGTTGTCGGTGTGCGTGCCGTTGCATCCAGCAGATCAGAACGTGTCCGACTCACGCAGACCTACTCGTCTCTGTTCGTATTTAACATGATCACGACTGCTGTTGCCTCAGCGGCTCTTGTAGTGTGCATGTTTGCTGTCCCCCGCATTGCCGAGCACAGGCATCTGATGATGATTGGCTTGATAAAACTGTTGGCCAACTCCATGATGGTTGAGTGGCTGTACAAGGGGCTTGAAGACTTCCGGTATATCACGCTCCGTACCGTTGTTGTGCGTCTGTTGTCGTGCGTAGCGGTTTTTGTCTTCGTACGGGGGGAGTCCGACTATATGATTTATTATCTGATAGGTGTGGTTGGAATTGTCTGCAATGCGATTTGCAATCAGGTGATGTCGTTGCAACATGTGCGGTTGAGTTTTCGTGAGGTTCATCTTCGCCCTCATCTTTCCGCTCTCATCATCATGGGGATATATGTCATATTCACGTCCCTTTACACAACGTTCAATACGGCCTATCTCGGCTTTGTTGCTGATGATGTGCAGGTTGGCTATTATGCAACCGCTGTCAAGATATATACGCTGATTATTGCGCTCTACACGGCTTTTACATCAGTGATGCTGCCGCGGATGAGTGCGCTCGTCAGTGAAGGGCGTATAGATGAGTTCCGTCAGCTGGTTCAGAAGTCATATTCTGCGCTTTTCGCAGTGGCTGTTCCGACGATACTGCTTGCTGAGTGCTATGCCCCGCAGGTGGTACGCATCATATCCGGACCGGGCTATGAGGGCGCCATTCTTCCGATGCGCATCGTGATACCCCTGATGCTGGTCATCGGGGTGGAGCAGATTCTGATTATTCAGATTCTGATGCCCCTGAAGCGCGACCGGCAGGTATTGACCGGAGCTCTTGTCGGCGGCACGCTTGGGGTGGGCCTGAATGTGTTGCTCGTTCCGCTCATGCAGAGCGTAGGGTCTGCAATCGTGTGGGTGACGTCGGAAATCGCGGTGCTGATGGTCGCCCAGCATTATGTCCGTCAGTACATCGGGCTGCAGTTCCCGTATGCCCGTCTGTTGCGTGAGTTCTTGTGGATGCTTCCGGCAGCACTCCTTCTGGCGGGGTGTATGCTTGTTCCATGCTTTGAGATTGTGATGATGTTCGTCGCAGCCTTGCTTGTATATGGATATGCAGTGGTGGTTCAACTGCGCATCCTTCGCAATCCGCTGTGTCTTGAATTGTGGGAGAAATTTACCCGCCGTTTTTTGCCAAACAGGGCTTGAGCATCTTGCCACAGCCCTGATTCTAGGTTCGTCGTGTGTCGTTCTCTTTCGGAGATTCGGCAGCTGACGGGCTCTCAAGGCGTTTTCATGATTGTGATAAAAGGGAGAAATGACCACTCATCTGATGAGGCAGTACTACGCTGCCGGCATTGGTCGTGCGGAAGGCGTGTTGTGATGGCAGACGGCATGCAATCTGTCTGTGAAAGATTTCGTCCGTGCACGTCCGTTGGCGCGGCTTGTGCCGGAAAGACCCCTGACGGCTGTCGTCGTTGGTGCTGATGTGCCGTAACGCTTCATGTAGCTCATCGCCGTCGGCTGTGTGCAGCATGCAGTAATCACCTGACGTGTTTCTGACAGAAAGCTCCGCACGTAACCCGTCTGTGGCCAAAAGACAGCGGGGAGCATGTCAGCAAGGCATGTTGGCCTCTCGGCCGTCTTTGTGTATCAGTGAGAAAAACCTATCTTTGCTTACTTGATTTAAGGACAGTGCAAAGCGGATGATGGACTTGTCGGCCGGCCTTGAATCATGTCATAACCATCATTTGCCGCATGTGATGATGCAATGCGTTTTAACGATCAGAAAAACAACAGGAAACAGATGGAGAAAAATTTCAATGGGCAGACAGGCGAATCAGCGCGCCGCTCTGTATTATTACTCAACGGGAGTCCGCACGCAAAAGGCTGCACCTACACCGCTTTGCGTATCGTTGCTGACGAGATAGAAGCCGCCGGCATCGGGGCGGAAATTGTTCATGTGGGCAATAAGGATGTGCGCGGATGCATTGCCTGTACGAAGTGCAGTGAGTTGGGACGTTGTGTGTTCGACGGAGATATTGTCAATGGCCTGGCTTCCAAGTTTGCATCAGCCGACGGCCTGATTGTCGGCTCACCGGTGTATTATGCTTCAGCCAATGGTACACTCATATCACTGCTTGACCGTTTGTTTTACAGCACATCGTTTGATAAACGCATGAAAGTCGGAGCGGCTGTCGTTTCCGCCCGTCGTGCAGGAACGACGGCAACTCTGGACGAGTTGAACAAATACTTCACCCTGTCGGAGATGCCGATAGTTTCAAGCCGCTATTGGAACATGGTGCATGGAAATACGCCGGAGGAAGTGATGCATGATGAAGAAGGCCTGCAGATTATGCGCGTCTTGGGGCGCAATACGGCGTTTCTCATCAAGGCGATTGCTGCCGAGCGCGAGCGTACAGGGCTTCCTGAGGCGGAGAATGTGCGCATAGCGACCAACTTCATCAGGTAGCCGCATCGCTGTCAGCAGGTGCTGTATTCGTGATGTTGTCGGAAGTGTGTCTTTCAGAAAAGACGACAGCACCGTCTTACTTTTTCCTGAATTGCCAGCATGCCACGGCAGTGGCTGCTGCGACATTCAGAGAGTCAACCGCGTGATACATCGGGATGCGGGCAACGTAGTCTGCTCTCATGATGGCCTGATAGGAAAGCCCGTCACCTTCAGTTCCGACAATGATGGCCAGTTTGGGTTCGGCGTTGAGTTCCTCATGCTCGATGCTGACAGAGCGCTCCGTGAGTGCCATGGCAACGGTCTTGAAGTCCAAAGCCCGCAGGTCGTACAGGCTCTCATCAGTCCATGCCCATGGTATGAGGAAAACGCTTCCCATCGATACGCGAATGGAGCGACGGTTGAGCGGGTCGCATGAGGTCGTCGTGAGCAGTATGGCATCCATTCCGAGAGCGGCTGCCGACCGGAAAATCGCTCCGATATTGGTCGAATCGACCACACCGTCAATGACAACCACGCGCGTAGCATCCTTGCATATCTCAGCTGCACGTTTTTCTGCAGGGCGTCGCATTGCGCACAATACACCTCTCGTCAAAGTGTAGCCCGTAAGTTGTGCAAGCAACTGCCGCTCGCCGGTGTACACGGGGATGTCACCACACCGGCTGATAATCGGTGCAGCATCGCCATGGATGTGCTTCTCCTCACACAACAGCGAAATCGGTTGACATCCGGCTTGGAGAGCCGTGTTGATTACTTTCGGACTCTCGGCAATGAAAATACCGCCGTCAATTTCGTTGTGATGGCGCAGTTGAGCTTCTGTGAGTCTGTGATAGACTTGTACCTGTGGTGTCTCGAGAGATGTGAGTCGGATGACAGGCATCGGTTTGTCGTGCTTTACGAGGTGATTATGTCCGGCGTTTGATGATGATCCAGATGATGATGGGAGCTCCGAACAGTGCACTCACCGTAGAGATAGGCAATACCTGCTGTGGTATTTGCGAAATCATATCGCAGGCCAACAGCAAAGCGGCTCCAATGAGTGCAGATGACGGAAGGATGATGCGGTGGTTGCTCGTGCGCATTATGCCGCGGGCAATGTGTGGGACCGCAACTCCGACAAAAGCTATCGGACCCGTGAAGGCGGTTATCCCCCCGGCCAGCAGTCCGGTTGATATGATGATGAGTAATCGGGTGCGCACAATCCGTATGCCCAGACTGCGTGCATAGTTCTCTCCCAGCAAGAGCCCATTCAACGGTTTGATGATCATGCATGCCAGCGTCATCCCCGCAATGAATATCGGCACGAGAACCTGCATCTGCGGCCATGTGACCGAACTCAGGCTGCCGAATGT
>JAFUXZ010000114.1 GCA_017470795.1 Paludibacteraceae bacterium | reverse complement strand
AGGCGACGACGTCAGCTCTGGCCATCGGGTGGTCAGACTACGGCACGGCTACGGCCTGGCAGGTGGCCTGTGTGCCTGCCGGTGCGTCGTTGACAACGGCCACCATCAAGGATGTCACAGAGAAATCCTATCGTGCAGAAGGTCTGACCGCATCAACGGATTATGACTTCTATGTGCGCAGCAAGTGCTCTGACACGGACTTCTCCGAATGGACTGGCCCGATTGCTGCAACGACAGCATGCAAAGTCAGTCTGGCAGAGGCACGCTGGGACTTCGACGATCCGTCGCAGAAGCACCTGACGACCTTGTCTTCAACCGCAGCACAGGTGATTGACAACTGCTGGCTTGCAGGGAATAAGCAGAGTACGACACCGACACAGATTCCGATGACGGTGCAGAACTATCTCAATGTTACCACAGGGCTGGTTACGACCCGTTATGCCCGTAGCGGTAATTACGCTCTGCGGCTGACATCGGGTGATAAGTACAATGGGGCATACGCTGTGGCTCCGGAGGTGGATGCAGACATGAACAGCCTGCAGGTGCGCTTCATGGCGCGTGCGACATACGAAACAACGACTTCGGGAGTGAGTCAGTCGAGTGCAAAATCAACAGCCGCACGTTCCCTGCGTGTAGGTACGATGTCGAATCCGCTTGACCCGGCTTCCTTTGAGCAACTTGCTGTCATCACACTTGACCCGATAGATGCAAGCAGTGTGTCGGCCTCAAGCGATCCGGAAGGTATGGATTATTGGCGTGAATGTATCGTGCCGCTTAACGGCGCACAAGGCAAGTTTGTGGCCTTCCTGTCTGAGTTTGATACAGACAACACGATGTATATTGATGACGTGGTGATAGAAACCGCCACAGGATGTGTCGTACCCAACAAGCTGGCCGTCGATGAGACAACTTTCTACGACGGGAATGCTGATCTGACATGGAACTCGGCAGCTACGCAGTGGAATGCACGACTGATACAGGGGAATGATACCACCAAATATGCCATCAGCGTGCCGAAGGTGAGCATCAACACCCTCAAGCCTGAGACAGACTATATCTTCGAGGTGCAGGCTGTGTGTGATGCTACCCATGCCAGCACGTGGCAGCGCATTGCTTTCAGGACGGCATGCAATCGGGTTCAGAAGTCGGATGCAGCCTGGACGTTCAATGACCGACTGGTTAATTATTCGACATCAACGACCCGCTACGAGATTCCTGAATGCTGGGAGACTGGCTATTACAACAATATCTCAAAGAAGTATGCTACCGGCGATGCGAATTGTCCGCGCGTATATGACAACACGCTGTTGAGCGGAAAGTTGAGCATTGTCTATTCGCATAGCGAGAACGTGTACGACCGGTGCTTACGTTTCTATTCGACGAGCAACTACTTCAACAATTACGTAATCCTCCCCGACATTGCCTTCGACTACAAAGACTATGTGCTTCACTTCTTCATGCGTGCTTCGTGTCATGGCAAGACCAATGATGAGATACTGAGTAACCGTACGAGTGACAACTGGATTCTGGTCGGAGTTGTGCAAGACGATGATATCTCAACTTTCCAGATGCTTGATACGGTACGTGCTACGACCTTCGAGTCGAACGTCAGCATCAACGATCCCTCTGTCGTTGACTTTGGGTGGGATGAGATCAGTCTGCCTTTGGCCCGCTATGCCGCACAGGGAGGACGCATAGCGCTGATGACACCGAAGAGCACAACAACCAGTACGAACACAGTCTACATCGACGACTTTGAGATAACAGACCGTGTTCTGTGCGAAGAAGTGACGGGGCTGGTTGCCTCACAGCTGGACAGCAAGTCTGCAACGATACGGTGGAACAACGAAGACGCTGAACGCGTCATCGTTCAGTTGACGGCAGACAGCCTCTTCTCTGAAGACGCCATCCTTAGCAGTGATACAATCTCTGGTACGCAGTTGCACTTTGACAATCTTCAGAAGAACACACGCTATAATGTGCGCATTGCCCGCATGTGTTCGGAGACGCACTTCAGCAGATGGACGGCTGTGTCGTTTGCCACGCCGGCTACGGTGCGCTACAGTGAGGACTTCAGTTCTTACAATGCCGAACTCGTACCTGACAACTGGACGCGCTATTCCGGTACGCTTGAGCGCTTCAGCGAGCGGGGACTCGCAGGTCTGTCAAGACAGACGACTGCAAGTACGCTCGGGTGGCGCGTGCGTACGGCTGTGAACTACGGCCTGCCGACGACGCACGTGTCCAACTCCTATTCAACTTCATCGGCCCGCTACTGGCTGCTCTCGCCGGCAGTCGAGATCGAGCAGGGCACGGAGAATCTGATGTTGTCTTTCGACCTGGCTCTGACCGGAACGGATAACGCACCGGTTAAGGACATGGGTGATCGTGGCCGGCTGGTGATTTTCCTGTCTGATGACAACGGACAGACATGGACGGCACCGGAGCAACTCACCTGGAACAATGACGGAACAGCCGGCAAGCGTCTGGCAGACATCGCATTTGGCGGCGAACGTGTCTTCTATGACATGAACGCCTACAAGGGCAAGACGGTGCAGATACTGTTCTACACTGCATCAGACACCACGTCGATGGCCAACTATCTGCACCTTGACAACGTACAGATCAATCACTACACGGAGATGACCTACAGCAATGACCTTTGTCAGCGTGACGATTATGAAGATGACCTTTTCATGCGCACGGCCGATCAGCTGAATGTAGGCATGAACCGTCTGCAGCTCTATGAACAGGCACGTCAGGACGGACAGGCTGACCGTCTGACTACGCTTAACCTCATGGTGAACACTGTTGACGAAACATCATTGGCAGATCGAATCTGTGAGGGTGAGCAGTACATGAAGAACGGATTCAACTTCACTGCCACGCACGATGGTCTGTATAAACTGAAACTCAACGGCTCAAACGGCTGCGACTCTGTCGTTTCGCTGCAACTCACGCTGAATCACGCAGTGCGCGTTCCTGAGGAGGTGGAAATCTGTCAGGGCAAGAGCTTCGAATGGCATCAGAAGACCTACTACACCTCAACGGTAGTGTCAGATACGCTGACCTCGCTCGTGACCGGCTGCGACTCTGTCGTGACACTCTATCTGACTGTCGCTCCGGCTCCGCAGACCACCGAAGATGTTCCTTTGTGCTTCGGCGGAACGCTCGAACTGGGCAGCATCGTAATCACCGAAGAGGGCACATACACAGCGACGCTCATCACCGAATCGGGTTGTGATTCAATCGTCACATGGAACGTGTCGGCATTGCCCGATATGCGCAGTTACAAACGCGTGGCCATCTGTGCCGGTGAGGCATACACAGACCAGTCGTTCATCGGTCTGTCGCGCCAGGGTCATTATGAGGCACAGACGACAAGCATCGAAGGCTGCGACTCAACGAGTGTGCTCGACCTGCTGGTGGCTGATGCCAACGGTATGGTTTATGATACGATTGACGTTGACCAACTGCCCTATGTTGTAAACGGACAGGAGGTTGTTCCTGAAGGTGTAACACACGGCAACTTCAGCCTGCAACTTACTGACGTCGGCTGCGGCAGCATCACCGTCATGGTTCGTCTTGGCGACAACACCGCTCTGCGCGACCTGCAGGCAGACAATGTCATCGTTTATCCGAACCCTGTCAGGGGCGGAACGATGTTTGGCATAGAGCTGCCCGGAGCGACCTCGATAAGCATGCGGATGTACAATCAGGTCGGCTCGCTGATTACGACAGCCCAGACCCGGGGCAGCCGGATGGTTGTTGAGGCTCCGGCCGAAGCGGGCATGTACATGCTGCTGCTCTCTGATGCTGACGGCCGCATCTGCCATGGCAAACTGATTGTCAGATAAACGAATCAGATATGAAGTAGTCAGGGGCTTCGTGGCATTTGTACCACGAAGCCCCTGACTGCTTCTGACGATGGCTGCAGCATGCATCATGCAAACTCTTCTCCATAGCCCTTTCTGTGGCCTTTGGGCAGGAAAGGCTTCCTGTGCGGCGTAGCTGTCGGCGGTGCGTGTCATCAGACGATACAGCAGCCGGAAACTGTCGGCAACATCCGGACAGAACATGTCTGCATACACACCGCCGGCAGGACCTGCCGCACAAACGGCGTATGTGCCGGTGCAGCAGTTGGTGCTGACGAGCCGTAAGGTTGATGGCGAAAGGGGAACTGTCGGCGGGATGCAGGCCTGACATGTGTGCAATGCATGCGCTGACGGATATGAACATCGGCAGGCAATGTCCGTCGTTCATCCGCAGATCTTCGGTCAGGCAGACCTGATGTCTGCCGTTGTGCTGCTGTGTGCTGTGTCTCGCAGTCGGCTGCTGATTCGCGTCTGGCAGCGGCCAAACAGTGAGGATCGTCAATCGATGTTTATGCGCATCC
The DNA here is from genome assembly GCA_017470795.1 of Paludibacteraceae bacterium. Taxonomy (GTDB): domain Bacteria; phylum Bacteroidota; class Bacteroidia; order Bacteroidales; family Paludibacteraceae; genus RGIG4928. Next base: position 1,903 of record JAFUXZ010000114.1, on the reverse strand, counting down.
GCGGAATGCGTCGTTCAAGTTGCTTTGCACTGTAAGGCTTGACCCCGGAGGTCTGTGACGACAGGACCTTGACCGTTGCTGTGACATGCACCGGAATGTCATGCTTCCGTGTGTCGGTAGCCGTGGCCTGTATGGACATGTTCTTCTCGCGGACCTTGCTGACCGTTCCGGATGTGTCCAGAATTACGTTGCGCGTGATGTGGGCCTGCATCCGCTTGAGCTTGAATTTGTCGATTGACTGCTGGTCGAGATTGATGATGTTCAGCCATTCCAGTTCGTTCGTCTTCAGTTTGTGGGCAAACGGCAGGTTCACCTGCACGTCGGCCTGCGACGATATGCGCTCCAAGCGGTAATTGTAACTGTTGACAATATAGTTGAGCGTGATGCTCAGCTTGAGCATTCCCAGCAGGTTGCGCGTCTCGTGATAGGTCAGCACCATCAGGTCGTCCGTCTCGCGTGAGATGCTCCAGCGTTTGGGGTGCTCTGACAGGCGTTTGAAGATTTGCGGCAGGCTTCCTCCCCACAGCATCCGGTGGACAACCGTTCCGGAGTCAATCTGCAGGGCCTGTTGCTGTCGGTTGGGGCTGCTCTTTTCAAGCCTGTGGCGTGCCAGCGAGTCGGCTCGTCTGTCGATATATCGCTTCGACAATTCACCGTAGAACTGTATGGAGTCCGTCTTGTTGCGTCCTTGCTGCGGCAGCTCGACCACATACCCAATCATCTGCTCCATGGCCAGAGGTCGTTTCTGTATGTTCACGATGCCATCGCTCACCACACGATATTTCACGGGCTCGCTCGCGAAGTCCACACTCATCCTGTTGCTCACGTTGCGCAGCAGCTGCTCCATGGCCAGCCGCCGCTTGCGTCGGCTTAGGCGTGTCTGCACGACTGTTTCTTCCAAAGCAATGGGCTGCTCTTTGAGCGTTATGCGCAAGGTCTGTTCAGGCGTGAACTGACGTATCGGGACTTCGGCGGTCTGATATCCGATAAATGAGACAATCACACTGCCCGAGGACTGTTCTGCCGACAATTCAAACCGTCCGTCGGCGTCTGTGGCGGTTCCTACGGAAGGGGCTGACTTGAGGTAAATGCTCGCCATGGCTATGGGCTGGTCATGCTCGTCGATCACCAAGCCTGTGAGCGTGCGTGCCTGCAAAGACAAGGCTGCTGTGAGAAACAGCAGAGATATACATATTTTATTCATACGAAGTGCTGATATATTCATGTTCTGTGCAATGATTGTACCAATGATATTTTGTTACCGAAGGCCGCCTTAAGCAAGCAGTAATCTGCCACCGTTTGGCTGTCGTATTAAATCGAAAAATGTCATTGCTCCGGGGTGGTGGCGATATTCTGTCGATAAAAGTGCGTGTAAATCCCGAAAATTGTTGTTGTAAAACATATTTTTCATACCTTTGCGGCGTCAAAACATTATTCATTTTCAAAAAAGGAGGTTTATTATGTTGACCGCAAAAATTGGTGAAAATGCAGGTCTCGTATGGGAGGCCTTGAGTAAAGGTGAACTGAGTGCAAAGGCTCTGAAGAAAGCCACAAAGCTCAAAGAGGCTGAACTCAACCAGGCTTTTGGCTGGCTTGCTCGCGAAAGCAAGATCAAGTTTGAGGACAAAGAAGGAGAATTGTTCGTAAGCCTGCTGTAATTTTAGATTTGAGTCAAATTGATGAGAGGAGTCTTGTAGTCAAGGCTCCTCTCATTTGTTGTGTGTACTGTTGAGGAGACCGGCGGGATGCGTTCTTCCTGCATACAAATGTTGTCGTTGCAAAGCCACTGACAGATACTGATGCGTGACGGGCTGTATTCAGGTCCGGCGGAGGCATCCTACTGTCCGAACCGCTGGCGTGTTTCCATCATGGCTTCTTCGCTGTCGGTCAGGATGAGCAGTTT
>JAFUXZ010000113.1 GCA_017470795.1 Paludibacteraceae bacterium | reverse complement strand
GCACTGAAGAATGAGCTCTTTGACGGTCAGGCTAAAGAAAATATGCTTAACCGCCTTCGGAAGAACTTTGAGCAGCATGGTAATTGTCTTCAGACAGGTTTCCTCGGTACATCTATCTTGATGGAGACTCTTACAGCTAATGGCTTGTCAGACGTAGCTTATGAATTGCTGTTCCAGCGCAAGAACCCAAGTTGGATATATTCTATAGATAATGGTGCGACAACTATCTGGGAGCGTTGGAATAGTTATATGCTTGACAAGGGTATGGGGCCCAAGGGTATGAACAGTTTCAACCATTATGCCTATGGGTGCGTATGCCAGTGGCTGTGGGAGACTGTTGCCGGCATTGCAGCCGATCCGTCTGAGCCTGGTTTCAAGCATATTATCATGCGTCCTGTTCCTGACAAGCGTTTGGGACATCTCCATGCCGAATATCGTTCAGCCGCAGGTCTTATTAAGAGTGATTGGGCATATGAAGGAGACCGTTGGAAATGGGAGATTACCATTCCTGCCGGTGCTACGGCTTCTGTAACATTGCCCGGTGAGACTCAGGCAACACAGTATACAAGTGGTACCTATGTAATTACAAAGGTCATCCGTTGATATTTGTCTGGTATTAAAGTAAATGGAGGGAGAATTGCCATTGGGTTGTTCTCCCTCCATTTTGTTTGTGGCGGGGCTGTTGTGTAATATAATTGTGCCTATCCGAAGGAAGAGCCCTGGCAGACAGAATTTTAATGATATCCTGATATATTTTATATTCACCGTCGGTAAATGTACGTTTACCGTTGCGGAATATATGTTCACCGATGCGAAACATATGTTCACCATCGGTGAACATAAAATTTATGCCTGCAATGATATGCTTATCTGGCTATCCTTTAGGGTTTTGCTCCATGGATGCAGAAAATTATATCTTGCAGTCGGGAAATATAATTCTGATTAATTTGATATTGCATTTATTGTAGGGAAGCAGTTGTCCTCAGGAATAGGGTTATGACTGCCGCGCATGGCTGCATGAATAAGGATGCATGTGATTATGCAGGCACCAATGGGACTTTATACAATGATTATTGTTGTAATAGATAAGAGATCGGATGGTGTAGTTTATGTGTCAGGACATTGTGTGTCGGGATTTTCATCCATGTAGTGTCTTGCATATTCTACGTATCCTTCTGCATTCTTTTTGATGACCCTCAGCGATTCTTCCGGCGTGATTTTTTTTATGAACTTTGCTGGTACGCCACCCCACACTTCATGGTCACCGATAACAGTGTTTTTCAGAACCAATGCTCCCGCAGCAATGATTGAGCCTGTGCCTATGGTGCAATTGTCAAGCAAAGTTGCTCCCATGCCGATGAGGACATTGTCACCGATTTTAGCTCCATGGACTGTCGCATTGTGACCTATGGTGACGTCATTGCCGATAAAGACTTCTCCGAAGCCGGGGCTTACGTGGATGACAGCCCCGTCCTGAACATTGACACGATGGCCCATTCTGATTTTCTCAATGTCACCACGCACGACAGCGCTGAACCATACAGAACAATTGTCTCCCATGATGACATCACCGATGACGATGCCGGTTTCTGCCAGATAGCAGTTTTTGCCGAAACGAGGGGTGTGGCCCAGAATAGTTTTAATCATTGTGTTGCTGTTTGGATAGGTTGTGATGACTTTTTATCTCTTTCTTATTGCGCTTGGAGAACCACAGGCCATAGACTTCGCTGACATTGCTTGCCACGATAAAGGCATTGATGGAATTATCCTTAATGAATTCCATGAGATTTCCGAATTCACTGCGGGTAAGCAGACTTTGTATTTCGGTGTGAGGTTCTTGCGTATATCCTCCCTTGATTTCATACAGGCTGCAGCCCCGCACAAGATTGTTGATGATGTAGTCTCTGATAGGCTCAGGTGTCATAGTTACGATGCATACACGTTTGCGCTTGCTCAGGCTGGCAGTAAAATAGTCAATGACAATGCCATTCAGCCATGTGCCGATGATACCGATAACGACAAGCCTGAAGGGATTGACGGCAAAGGCGGTACAACTGACGACAACTCCCGATATGGCGACAGCACTGCCGATGTCGATAT
>JAFUXZ010000010.1 GCA_017470795.1 Paludibacteraceae bacterium | reverse complement strand
CTGTTCCTGAAACTGCTGCAACAGAACAACCGCTTCTGCTTCCGCTGCATTGTCACCATGTCGCACGAACTGGGCAACTCCGACACCCGCACTGTCACACTGACCCAAAAACACATCCGCGGCCGCCTTGCCGAAGCACTCCTGTCACTGAAAAAGACCTATGGCGTTGAAGGCGACGGAGCCACCATCAGCATGTACTTGAGCAGGGAAGACCTTGCCAACCTGTCGAACATGACCACCTCCAATGCGATTCGCACGCTGGCAGGATTCGTCAACGACGAGCTCATCAGCGTTGACGGCCGGAAAATCAAGATTCTGGATTTGGACGGACTGGTACGCGTCAGCAGATTAGGTTGATGAGCCAGCCCATTGACACATATCGACAAATCATCGACCTGATTGCAAGACAATGGCTGCACGGAGCGATGAAGTTGCTGGAGGTATGGAGTAAAGAGTTGCAGCAGCCGCTCTTTGCCGACCGTCTGCGCAACATCCGGACCTACTATCACTACCTGCTCCAATACTTCATCAACAATCAGCCGGACCCGCAGCGCGAAGACGTGCTGCAACATCTGGCCTGCGATTTGGGCAAGATAGCCGACGAGATGCTCGACGCCATGCGTCAAGCCGGGGACAGCGGCTTCGAATATGCCGCACTACGCTCACACACGGCTCAAGCCGACACCGCCGGTCAGGTCTCACTCAAAAGGATTGCCGGGTATGCAGGCTCTCCGGCCACACGAACACAATATGAGCAGGCCGTAGACGGCTTGTTTGACGACCTCTGGCTACTTCCTGCCGACGAGGCTGCCCTGCGCTACAAAACAATCATGAGCGACGGCTCTGCTGATGCAACCATCCGCTGCATGGCCGTGTCGGCCCTCACACTCTCCCTGATCCGGTCCTACTCTGACACCCTGTTTGGTCTGCTTCTTGACACCTGTGCCGCAGAAACCGAACAGGCACATGTACAGCGTGCACTTGTCGGCCTGTGTCTGGTGGGGTTAGTGCACGACCGCCGCATCTCGCTCAATGTTGACCTGTGTCAACGCATCAGCATGCTCGCTACCGACACAGACATGCGCGACCGGATGGAACAGGTTGTCATACTGCTCGTACGAACAGCACAGACAGAAGACGTCAGCAGGCGAATGAACAACGAAATTCTGCCTGAGATGATCAAGATGTCGCGCAGGCTGCATGGTGACAGACCTTCAATAGACCTGATTGCCGCTGACAATCTGGACGAGCCGAATCCCGAATGGGCCAACCTGCTTGAGAATTCCGAACTCGGCCGGCGACTGAATCAACTCTACCGACTGCAGGCCGACGGAGCCGATGTCTACATGTCGTCCTTCTCACACCTCAAGTCATACGCTTTCTTCCATCGCACGAGCCATTGGTTCCTGCCGTTTGACAGCCGGCAGACCGACATCAGCGGACTTACGGGAAGCACCTTCGGACAGGTGTTGGAACGCATGATGCAGCATGGCCCCTTATGCAACTCTGACCGCTACTCTTTCTGCCTTACGCTGGCGCAGATGGGTGCTGAGCAACGCGAGCAGATAGAAAACCAACTTGGCGAGCAACTCAATCAGGTGGACGAGAACGATCTTAACGATGACGGTGACAGCGCACTCACCTCCACGCGCATACGCCGCCGGCTGAACCACTACATACAAGACCTGTATCGATTCTATACCCTGTTCAGATCACGCCAGAGTTTTCACAATCCGTTCAAGGACATTCTGGAGATACATCACACACACTTTTTCAGCCTCATCTTTGCACAAGAACATACTGAAGAATGGCTCGCAGAAACCATGCTCAAGATCAACCGCTTTGAACATGCACTGGAACTCTACGAACGAATGGCGCAACGACTTCCGACAGCAGGGACTTTCCAGAAGATTGGCTACTGCCATCAACAGCTTCACAACCTGACCGATGCGCGCCATGCATACGAACGGGCTGACTTGCTGCAAAGCGACGACGCATGGACACTGCGCCACCTGGCTCACGTAGCACGCCTGTCGGGCGACTACACACGTGCCCTTGACTGCTACGAGCGCATCATGCCTCATGATGCAGACCAACCGGTTGCAGACCGGAAGACAGCACTCATCATGGCTCAATGTATGCTGATGAAGAAAGAATACGAACAGGCACTGCAACTCGGACTCCGACTGGATCTCGAACAAAGCAACGATGATGCTGTTGGCCGCTTGATTGCGTGGGCCGCACTGCTGTGCAACAAACTCCCACTGGCTGAGCGTTATGCACACCAACTCATCGAGCGCCCCACAGCCAACACGACAGACTGGCTCAATGCGGCACATATCGCATGGTGCATGAACAGACGTGAAGACGCTGTACAAAACTATCGGCAAAGCCTGAACATGGCCGGGAGCACAGAAGACTTTGTACACGCATTCGATGCCGATTGTGCAGACCTGATTCGTCTGGGGCAATCAGAGCAAGACCTCAAGTTGCTACTCGACCTCATTCTTCAGGAAGAACAGACACGCTGACAACAGCCCGGAAAGCCAGGACACAGAACAGATGCCCGCTGCATAAGGTGCACATCGCACCTCCGGCAGCGGGCATCTGTTGCGATTACTCTACTCTGTCTTACTCCGAGAAATCGACCTTGGGAGCCTGATCTGCCCCTTCGGCTGCCGTGAAACCGGCACGCGTTGAAAAACCGAACATGCCGGCTATAAGATTATTCGGAAAACTGCGGACTTTCTTATTGTAGACAGCAACAGTCTCATTGAAAGCATTGCGACTCTCCTTGATGCGATTCTCCGTTCCTTCAAGCGAAGCCCGAAGTTCACCATAGCCCCTGATAGACTCAAGTTCGGGATAGGCTTCGACAGACATGAGCAAACGGCTCAAAGAAGAGGACAACTCACTCTGTGCCTGCTGAAACTTCTTCAGATTCTCTTCGGTGAGTTCATCAGCCGTGAGCTGCACACTCGTTGCCTCGGCACGCGCATTGACAACTGCTTCAAGAATTCCCTGCTCGCGCTTTGCAGCCTCCTTCGTTGTCTCGACAAGGTTCGGAATCAAATCAGCACGGCGCTGATAGTCAGACTGTACGTTGTTCCACGCCTTGGTTACATCTTCATCGGCACTAACCATACCGTTATAACCGGCAAAGGCCCAAATGGCTATCAAAGCCACAATGCCGATGACAATCCATTTTGTTGTTTTGTTCATGATTCGTTCTTTTGTGCTATTGTTCGTAATATAAATGT
>JAFUXZ010000112.1 GCA_017470795.1 Paludibacteraceae bacterium | reverse complement strand
TTTTTCATATCAGCGGCAGACACGGTCAGGACGTGCCCGAATCCACATCCGCCGGCCGTTGCCTGCACCCGTTCATTCGCCCTGCCTGCCGCCCACAGTGCGCCCGCACGCACATCATCACCCCACCCTGCATCCGCCGGCTGCCGACGCGCTCCTTCATTCACCCCGCACAGCGCCCCCGGCGGCCGACAGCCCTCATCAATGCCCCACATCGCCGCCAACAGGCGCAGACACCCTCACGCTGTCCGTACGTGCATTCCTGACAGACATGCCGTCGGCAATGGCTTACGGTGTCAAAAAGTCGTACTTTCTCGTCAAAAAACACACATATAGCCCAATAAGACCATCTACTTTTGCACCCGTATTATTAGAGGCATCATGTTCAAACCGCTGACAGCAAAGCACAACGACTTCGCAGGAAGTAAGACCTTCGGCGCGAAGACCACCTCTCATCGGGGGGGGCTAACTACTTCGTAGTCAACGGTTTAGAAAATACAGAAACTCAACATCACATCAGGGCCACAGCCACACGTAGCATCGTGTCGCTGTGGCCTTTCTGCTTCCCTGCCGCCTGTTGACGGGGGAGAGCCTCTGCATGTCTGCAAACGAACCAAAACAGCATACACACAAATTAAAATCTATTTTATGAAAAAACATTTTACTAAACTTCTTGCCCTCGCCCTCACGGCACTATGCAGCACGGGCGCATGGGCGCAGACAACCGTCACATTCTCTGCCGCTGACATTGTGGCCGGGACAGCAAAAGACGGAGTCAGCGTACTGGTCGCAGCCAGCCAGTCAACCTCAAGCAAAACAGTTGCAGGAGTGAGCAAGACTGCTGTTTACAGTTTGGGAACGTCTTCCAGCACCGTAGACGCCTGCAAGACAGCAACGGGCGGCACGTCATTCGGTTTCACCGTTCCCGAAGGAGCCAGCATCACCAGCCTGACCGTATATGCATTGTCAAACAACACCTCCGCAGGAGCTGCCGCCATCCTCTTTTGGGATGAAGCATCGCCTCTTGGAGATGACCTTGCAGGAGCACAGAAACTGACATTGGTAGGGAGCGGTGCATCTACACTTGAAGAAATCAAGCAGGAGATCACCGTGCCCGACGGAGCAAGAACGGTCATGTTCTTGAAACGTGCAAAAGTCAATGACGCATCAAATCCAACGGCACTCAGTACGTCCAAGAATTTTCCCGACAGCAACAACCAGACGCCCAACTTCTACCAGGTCGTCATCACCTATCAGATGAACTGCCAAGATCCGGAAGCCGGATTCGACAAGAAAAAGAAGACGGCATACGTCGACGATAACGTAGCCTTGAACTTCAGCACCAAGAACACAAACACCGTTGACTACGCGATAAGTCCTGTCACAGGAGCTTCCATCAGCGGAGGCGTCTTCACCGCCACAGCCGCAGGCACATACACAGTGATTGCCACGCAAACGGCTGACGGAACCTACTGCGCCACAGAAGACACCGTTGAGATCAATATAAGCGGAAGGGAAGCACCTTCAGAGGTCGTAATCAGCGGCAACACCACCGTGGAGCAATTCGCAGCAGTCACCCTGACAGTCACGGCTAACAATGCAACAGCCTACCAGTGGAAACTCAACGGTGAAGACATCGCAGGAGCTACGGACGACAAATACATCTTCACTGCCGAAACACAGGGGACCTTCACCTACACCGTCACCGCCACCAACGACTACGGCTCGGCTGTTTCGAACACGTTCACACTGACCGTGACGAAACCCGCATTCACGGGCGTAGTGACCGGAGAGAAGAAAAACCTTGTCATGCCCGCAGAACTCTTCACGCTGCCCACACTGGCCACTGAAACTCACTCCGGCAACATCGATGTGCTCTATGCAAAAGACGGCAACACCATGGCCTTCTCGGCCTACGGCGTGTACAACTCAACCGCCCAAAAGTGGCATGCAGAAGCAGCTTCAGGAAGCGGAAAGGAGGCCTGGGATGCAACTGGCGTATTCAAAGGCAGCACTTACTATTTCACATCTAAAGATGCGACAAGAGCCACTGCTGCCAGCGGACGTAACTACTGCTACCGCGTGACCAACGCCACCAAGGCCCAGGTTCTTGTCAAGACAGGCGGTAGCAGCCGTAAGGTTTACTTCGAGGCTTATGAAATAGTAAGCGACACGCTCGGCGACATCGTAGCACAGGAGATTGCAAGCGGTTCGAATGCCGTGTACACCCTCTCGATAACACTCGACCCCGCAACAGAACACCTGCTTGCCGTATACAATGACATGAGTGGAAATTCCAGCTACTACGAACTCGCACTGACATTCCCCGCAGTGGAACCCACAGACATCACGCTCGACGAGACAGCGATCACCCTGCTCGGCACACGTGCCACCAAGCAGCTCACGGCGACCATTGAGCCGGACAACGCAACAGAGAAGAGCGTTACGTGGAAATCGGACGACACCACAGTAGCTACAGTCGACGACGAAGGTCTCGTATCGGCTGTCGGAGGCGGCACGACCACCATCACCGCTACAACCGCCAACGGCCTGACAGCGACCTGCAGCGTGACCGTTGATGCCAGCGTGAAGAACAACGACGCCACACTCTCGAGCCTCACCGTCAGCGCCGGCACACTCACTCCGGCCTTCGATGCAGAGACAGAAGCCTACACCGTCAGCCTGCCTTACGGAAGCAGCATCCCGACCGTCGGAGCAACAAAGAACGACGACTATGCCTCAGATCCCGTAATCATACAGGCCACAGCCTTTACCGCAGGCAACAACGTAGCCAGCGTGAGCGTCACCGCAGAAGACGAAGAGACAACCAAGACCTACACCGTCACCTTCACAATGGCCGAGCCCGACCTGCGTCTGTATGAGGTCGTCCTCACCAACGACTTCAGCGCATTTATCGACAACAACTACAATGCTGACGACAACTACAGCGTCACCGGCTACTACTTCAGCGGAGAAGACGCTCCGACCATCAAGAGCTTCACAGCAGCTACCAACGGAGCAACAGCAACAATCAGCGGCGACAAACTGATTGTGAGCATCGACAGCTACAGCCTTGAGTTTGACCTCATCCTCACCGCCGTTAACCCGCTTACCGAAGAGGACGAAGTTACCTTCGACGGCACAGAAGGCTATGTAAAGGGCGGTGTTGCCGGCACACATTACACCAT
>JAFUXZ010000111.1 GCA_017470795.1 Paludibacteraceae bacterium | reverse complement strand
TATCTGAAATCTTTATACCGTATATACGGGGACTGGCATTTGGCCATAGCAGCATACAACTGCGGATCAGGGACTCTTAACAAGGCTATTGCACGATCGGGTGGCAAGCGTGACTTCTGGGCGATATATCCATATCTGCCCAAGCAGACGCGTGCCTATGTACCTGCCTTTATTGCTGCAAACTATATTATGAACTATTATGAAGAACACCATATATGTCCTGCTCATGTCAGTCTGCCGTATCAGACAGATACGGTAATGACAGCCCGGCGCATTCATCTGCAGCAAATAGCGGATGTGCTGGGTATGGAGAAAGACGAGGTCCGTCTGTTGAACCCACAGTATCGGCGGGATGTTATCCCCGGAGGTGCCTCTTATTCGGTATGTCTTCCTGCTGATTTGGCACCGATGTTCATTGCGAAGGAGGAGGAGATATGCGCATACAAGAATGATTCGCTTATTGCACGCAGAGCACTGGTCGAACCCGTCGGGAACGCTAATACGAAAGGACGATCAGGGACGTCAAAAGGAAACTCGACCGTATATGTAGTGAAGAAAGGAGATAGTTTAAGCAAGATTGCAAAACAATATCATGTAACGGTCAGCCAGTTAAGGAAGTGGAATAATTGCTCTAATAATCTGCGGATAGGACAGAAGATAAGGATTCTAAAATAATGAAGAAACTATACTATTCCATATCAGAGGTGTCAGAACTTTCGGGAGTCCCGGCTGCTACAATCAGAATTTGGGAAAACTCAATAGTGCAGTTGACCCCTAAGCGCAGTAAAGGCCAGCATCGCATGTATACACCCGAAATGTTGGAATTAGTCAAGACGATTGCAAACCTGAGGTATGTACACAATATATCCCTTGAAGGAGTCAGGAAGCAATTGTCTTCCAATATGACCGATGTGGAAAAAAAACGTGAGGTTATGGAGCGGCTACAGGCCTTGCGTCAAGAACTCCTTGAGATTCGAAGTGAGTTATAATCAAAGAAAAGCTAAAATCGCATAACATGAGAGGTCCATATGTCATGAAACGTAAATGTCTGTTTGCAGTTATTCTGTGTATTTCTGTCAGTACGTTGACCTTTGCCCAGAAACGTCCGCGTAACATTATTTTTATGATTGGAGACGGAATGGGACTGGCGCAAGTGACGGCGGCACTGAATGCGGGTAACAATCATCTGAACTTCGAACGTTTACCTGTGACAGGCTTATCCAAGACCTATTCTGCCTCACATATAGTAACAGACTCCGGGGCAGGTGGAACTGCCTTGAGTAGCGGCTGCAAGACGAATAATGCCATTGTTGGTATGAATGCTGACAGCCTGCCGGTCGAGTCCTTATTGGCAGAGGCGAAGCGGAAGCGGATGTCGACAGGTGTGGTGGTCACTTCCTGTCTGACGCATGCTACTCCTGCTTCATTCCTGGCTCATAATATCAATCGGCGCAACTATGAGCAGATTGCCAAAGATATGGTGCATTCTTCGGCAGATGTCATGATAGGTGGAGGTCGTGTGCACTTTGACCGTCGCTCAGATAGTATCAATTATGTGGATACACTGAAGGCAATGGGCTATAGGATTGCAACTACCATTGACGAATGCAAGTCGGTTCAGTCAGACCGTCTAGTTGGTTTCATACAGGATACGACGTGGACGACTAACAGGGAAGATCAGTCAGAACCATGGGCGCAAGCACCAGAGCGTGGTGACATACATCGTCAGTCAGTGAATGTGGCTCTTGAACTGCTTCGCAAGAACAAGCATGGATTTGCATTGATGATAGAGGGATCGCAAATTGACTGGGCCTGTCATGCCAATGATTATGAATATCTGCTTGCAGAAATGGCCGATTTTGACCGTGTGATAGGACTGGTGCTTGATTTTGCGCAGAAGGACGGCAATACACTTGTTGTCATCACAGCTGACCATGAGACAGGTGGCCTTACGCTGGCAAAAGACAAAAATGATCCGTCAGTTTTCAATCCCAACTTCTCTACAACAGGACATACCGGATCCATGGTTCCGGTCTATGCTTTTGGCCCGGGAGCAGAGGTGTTTGGCGGAATACAGGAGAATACGGAGATAAAGCACAAGATAGACAAACTGATGGGGTGGTGATTCCTCAGTGAGATTGTTTATGGAAGAGAAAAAGCAGATAGGGACGCTGTTCAACCGTATAGCAGGGAGTTATGATCGGCTGAATCACCTGCTGTCATTTAATTTTGATCGCAGGTGGCGAAGAAAGGCGGTCAAGGGCATGACACCGGCCGATTCTGTCCTTGATGTAGCCATTGGGACGGCTGATTTAGCCATAGAGCTGGTGAGGAAAGAACGGGCGCGGCATGTTTTAGGCATAGATTTGTCGGAAGAAATGATGCATATTGGTCAGCAGAAGGTTGAAGATAGGAAACTGTCGCATCAGATTTGTTTTCAGCTCTCAGATGCTCAGCAGATGCCTTTTGATGACAATACTTTTGATGCAGTCACTTGTGCTTATGGCGTGCGTAACTTCTCTGATCTGCAGCGCGGCCTAGAGGAAATGCTCCGTGTGCTTCGTCCCGGCGGACAATTGATGATTCTGGAGTTCTCCTATCCGGAAAATAAATTGATTGCATGGGGTTATGATTTGTATTTCTCACATGTCATGCCGCATATCGGGCGTTGGATTAGTCGTGACCGTTCGGCTTATGCTTATCTGAATAAGAGTGTCAAGCAGTTTGTCTGGGGTGAGGATATGGCCGCTGTGCTGAGGAGAACCGGGTTTGACTCAGTTGTATACCATCCGCTTACATGCGGCATCACGACCATATACAGGGCAACAAAGCAGGGTAGATAAATCTTTCTCAATGCAGACGGAGAGCCGGCAGAGCCAAGTCATCGTGGTCTTGGCGGCATGGAATGTCGTTAGGTTTAATTGATAGATATACCATCAAGGCAGAAACATTCGTTGTGTCGAACGTTTCTGCCTTGATGAATGTGCTGGTCGGAACTTTCTTATGCCTGGCGATAGTTATCGAGCATAGCCTTGTCGAAGTTCATGATGAAGTTGTGGTGTGCCTCAACTTCTGCAGCCACCATTGGCACGTACACATGCAGGCTCTTGGCAAAGAGTTCTGGAGCACGCGTCGCATCGTCAAGAAGCAGAAGGCTCATGAGCGTGGTGCCGGTCATCTCATACAGACGACGGCCAAGGTAGTCCTGCTCATCCTTGTCGGCATCAGCCTTGACTTTAGCGATGCTCTCTTCAAGCCGCTGACGCATGTTCCTAATCTTTTCCGTCACAGGACCAAATTCTTCAGCATACTGTTTTTGGAGCATCTCGTCTATAATCTGAAGGTATGTTCCGTTGGTGATGTAGCGGATTGCTGCCACCACTTGCAACTGGGTCGTACCTTCGTAGATGCTGAAAATACGTGCATCGCGATATAGCCGCTGTGCCTTATATTCCATGATGAATCCGGATCCGCCATGAATTTGGATGCAGTCATAGGCATTCTGATTGGCATATTCGCTCCCCATACCTTTGGCCATCGGCGTAAGTGCATCAGCGAGTTTGCTGTACAGCCGCTGTTCTGCTTTTTCTTCCGGTGTAAGTTTGCGCTCGCGTTCAATATCATCCAGTTGTTTGTATATATCCACATAGCGGGCTGTCTGATACAAAATGGCACGTCCGGCATCCAACTTGGCCTTCATGCGTGAAAGCATGTCGTATACTGCTGGGAAGTTGATGATAGCTTGCCCAAACTGTTTGCGGTCACGGGCATAAGAGAGTGCCTCGTTGTATGCCATCTGGCTTAAGCCTGTCGATTGAGCAGCAATACCAAGACGTGCTCCGTTCATGAGAGCCATGACGTACTTAATCAGTCCGAGACGTGTAGAACCACAGAGCTCGGCATGGGCATTCTTGTAGACAAGCTCACAAGTTGGTGATCCATGAATGCCAAGTTTATGCTCAATATGACGCACCGTCACTCCTCCTTGGCGCTTGTCGTAGATAAACATTGACAAACCGCGTCCGTCTTTGGTCCCTTCTTCAGAACGTGCCAGCACAAGGTGGATGTCCGAGTCACCATTGGTGATAAACCGCTTCACACCGTTGAGTAGCCAGCATTGATCCTGTTCGCTCCATGTCGCTTTGAGCATTACACGTTGCAAATCACTTCCGGCATCCGGTTCTGTAAGGTCCATAGACATCGTTTCTCCTTCGCATACGCGTGGGATGTATTTCTTGCGCTGTTCCTCTGAACCAAACTCATACAGCGTCTCAATGCAGTCCTGTAATGACCAGATGTTCTGAAATCCTGCATCTGCCGAGGCGATAATCTCTGATATCATCGAGTATGGGGTGATTGGGAAGTTCAATCCACCATAACGACGGGGCATTGACACACCATTCAGTCCGGCCTTAATCGTGGCATCAAGATTTTCAAACGTTTTGGAGGCATATATCATACGCCCGTTTTCAAGATGCGGACCTTCAAGGTCGACTGACTCGCTGTTAGGTTCGATAATATTGGCTGCGATGTCCCCGGCAATTTCCAGCACTTTGTCGTAGTTCTGGATGGCGTCTTGCAAGTCTACGGGAGCGTCTTCATACTGATCTTTGTCTGCATATCCGCGTTCTTTGAGTTCAACAATTCGCTTCATCAGCGGATGATTCAAATGAAACGCCAGTTCCGGATGGTCTGTATAGAAATTAGGCATAATTGTTCCGTTTTGGGATTATTTACTGTTTTGCTTATAGTACTTGATCATTTTCGGGATTACTTCTTCAACAGTGCCGGTGATGACATAATCGGCAATCTGATTGATTGGAGCATCCGGATCCGAATTGATGGATATGATAATGTTGGAGTCCTGCATTCCTGCGATGTGCTGAATCTGTCCACTGATGCCGCAGGCGATATACACCTTTGGATGAACTGTTACACCGGTCTGGCCAATCTGCAGTTCGTGGTCGCAGAATCCTGCATCTACAGCAGCACGGCTGGCACCAACTTCGGCATGTATTTCCTTAGCTAACTGATAGAGCATGTCGAATCCTTCTTTTGACCCCATGCCATAGCCTCCTGCGATGATGATTGGAGCCCCTTTCAGATTGTTTTTTGCAGCCTTGACCTCACGCTCGATGACAGTGACTATATAGTCTTCTTCAGGAACGAACTTGCTTACGTCCTCAATAATCACTTCACCCTTATAGTCTGGATCAAGAATCTCTGCCTTCATAACGCCGGAACGAACCGTGGCCATCTGTGGGCGATGATCTGGATTGACAATCGTGGCTACGATATTTCCGCCGAAAGCAGGGCGAATCTGATAGAGCAGGTTCTTTACTATGCGATTGTTCTTCTTGTCTTCGTAGTCTCCAATTTCAAGAGAGGTACAATCGGCAGTAAGTCCACTGTGTAGTGTGCTCGAAACGCGCGGACCAAGATCACGTCCTACCACGTCGGCACCCATCAGGCAAATCTGGGGCTGTTCTTTACGGAACAGGTTTACCAGTATGTCTGTGTGTGGCAGTGATGTGTATGGCGCAAGTCGGGGCTCGTCAAAGATATGCAGACGATCTACTCCATAGGGAAGTGCTTGTTTTTCAACCTGGCCGATGATGCCCGATCCTGCACATACGGCTTCAAGTTGTACGCCTAACTGATCGGCCAGTTTACGACCCTTGGTGAGCAGTTCAAGACTTACCTCTTGAATGGTCGTACCTTCTATCTCGCAATATACAAATACGTTATTCATATTGTATGATGTTTTGTTTTTGTTGACTGTTGTATGTCTTGTTGAGTAGTCTGTGTTGCCGATACATGATTATCCAATCGTGTGGTTGGCGAGCAACTCCTTAATCAAACCCTCAATGTCATTATCAGATGCAGTTATATGTTTGCTTTCTTTAGCTTGGAAAACGATGTTTTCAACCTGCTTCACCTTGGTCGGGGATCCTGACAGTCCGCACTGCTCCAGGTCAGCCTCAACATCGGCAGCTGTAAGTTGTCCCAACTGCAGATATGGACGTTGTGCGATAAGTTCTTTGTAGGGTGTTTCCTCCGTCATTTCCATGGCGCATTTTGCATGTTTGTATTTCATCACCAACTTGGCATTGCGCGGACGGCATGGGGCTGCAGATCCGTTAACGGTCAATACGCACGGAAGGGGTGATTCTACCGTTTCCACACCGCCGTCAATATGACGTAGAACGCGGATTTTCCCGTCTTTACAAGCAAGGACTTCTTCCGTATATGTAATTTGCGGGTAGCCGAGTTTTTGTGCTACCTGTGGACCAACTTGCGCTGTGTCACCGTCAATGGCTTGTCGGCCGCCGACAATCAGGTCAGGCACTCCGATGTGGCGAATAGCCGTTGCGAGTGCATAACTGGTGGCTAATGTGTCTGCACCGGCAAATGCACGGTCGGTCAGCAGATAGCCGTTGTCAGCACCGCGATACAAAGCCTCGCGGATAATTTCTCCTGCACGTCCGGGGCCCATGGTGAGCACCGTGACTGTCGTGCCCGGATTCTGATCTTTAAGGCGCAATGCCAACTCCAATGCATTCAGGTCTTCAGGATTAAAGATAGCAGGGAGGGCTGATCGGTTGACGGTTCCTTCCGGTGTCATGGCATCCGGACCAACATTTCGCGTGTCTGGTACCTGTTTGGCAAGTACTACAATCTTAAGTTTCATAATCTATAATTAAGATAATGTTTAGTTGTCATTAGTCTACTGCGTATATGACTTGCACAGTTCTTAACTGCACAAATTACCGCAATTTGTGCGCAAAAGTACACTTTTTTACTGAAATGCTCTCTATAATCGGCCACAAAAGTGAATCAACAATCGGCTTGATAGCAATATATGCTTCAAAATCTGTAATTTCGCAGCGTTGAAATGACGAAAGAAATGTACAAACGTTTTGAGAGTATCTTGCTCTTGCTGTCAGGGCTCTTGATATTGAACGGATGCCGTCTCTCCGGCGAAACGAATCATACGCCGGAAATCCGAATATCAAACGGGTTGATACACGACACAACAGTTGTCAATGTCTACTATTCTGTGAATGCAGGCTATTATCAGACAGACAGTGTTTATGTGGGCGACTCGATTTCCTTTTCATTTTTGTTTTATAGTTACGAAAATCACTTGCTGACATGTGATATAAAGACCGATACTGCATTGGCCTATATGCGCTTTGCGTCAGCAGAGCATTTGGATTCCGTCTTCCTGAAGAACAAGTCCAACTATGAGCAGGGGCATTTTGTGCTCCCTGACCGTTCGTACTCGTTGGCACAGATATATGGTGTTTACATTCCCCGAAAGGCTTCTGGTGAGTCTTTCATTGACCTTGGGGTGACGTCAGATTCAAAATTCAGTATACGAACCATGCGGGTGAAGATTCCGGCAGTTGATACGACTTCCGTATCTTCTTCAGAATAATCTGAATAATGGAGCATGGCGGTTAATACACGCAGGTATATGCAACTCATAGGAATCACAGGCGGTATAGGAAGCGGAAAGTCGACGATATGTGCGCAACTCCGTAAGATGGGATACGAGGTGTATGACACAGATGCGGAAGCGCGCCGCATCATGAATACATCCCCTGAGATACGCTCGCAGATGGTGGCTGTTTTTGGGGAAGAGGCATATGTCGGTGACGTATTAAACCGTTCATATATTGCTCAGATTGTTTTTTCAGATGTGTCAATGTTGAATCGTCTCAATGAGATAACGCATCCGACCGTGAAGGCAGACTTGAAGTTGTGGATGTCTGCGCACGCAGAGCAAGTGCTGTGTTTTGTGGAGTCTGCTCTTTTATATGAGAGTGAACTGGATTCCCTGTGTGCTCGGACTGTCTTCATTTCGGCTCCGGTGCAGATAAGGGTGGAGCGGGCCATGATGCGCGATGGTGTTGCAGAAGAAAAGATTCGTTCTCGCATCAGCCGTCAGATGCAGGATGATGTTGCAAGTCGGAAGTCCGACTATGTGCTGAATAATGATGGAAGTGAATCGATTGAAGCCCTGACGAACCGGTTACTCTCTTTCTTACACCAACAGGCGGTTTTATAACTCAAGTTAAGGGCAGGGGCATGCTGCCATATCAGATGGTCAGAAAACTGTTATTAAGATGAAAAAATACATTCCCAATTTGATTACGTGCAGCAATCTGTTTTCAGGTTGTGTGGCCACTTATTTCGCATTTAACGGTCACTTGTATCCAGACAACATCGCATATCTCGGTGCGTTGATGTTCGTCCTGCTAGCCGCAGTATTCGACTTTTTTGATGGTTTCGCAGCCAGAGCGTTGCATTCATATTCTCCACTTGGCAAAGAACTCGACTCTCTGGCCGATATGGTAAGTTTCGGGTTTGTTCCCGGAGCTTTGGTTTTTGACTTCCTGCGCTACAACATTCAGACCGGCAGTGCGCCTGTCGATGCCTTCTTGCCCTTCGTGGGTTTTATCATCACAATAGGGTCGGCATTGCGTCTGGCCAAGTTCAATATAGACGAGCGTCAATCATCGTCGTTTATCGGTTTGCCAACACCTGCCAATGCTCTTTTCTGGACAGGGCTGATGGCTTCATACGCCCCTATGCTTGAGCGTTATGCTGTTGCTCCGTGGATTATCATGTGTATGGCTTTCCTGATGAGCATTATGCTGGTGGCAGAGATACCGATGTTTTCGCTGAAGTTTCATAACTATGCCGTTCGTGACAACATAGAGCGCTACATCTTTCTGACCGGGTGCATTGTGCTGCTGGCAGTTTGGAGTTGGCACGCATTTGCATGGATCATATTGTGGTACATTTTGTTTAACTTCATCTGGCTAATCTT
>JAFUXZ010000110.1 GCA_017470795.1 Paludibacteraceae bacterium | reverse complement strand
TCACATTGAGTGTGGGCAGGTAGAGGGTCTGGTAGTGGCGGTGCAGGCGGCGCGTGAGGTCAATATCTTCAGGATACATGAAAAACCGTTCGTCGAACAGTCCGACACGTTCCAAGGCTGTGATGCGCAGGAGCATGAATGCGCCCGAGAGGTATGGCACGTTGCGTGTCTGTCCGGTCGGGGCGGGTTGCAGTTCGTAGCGTTGGTTGCGTCCGGTGCGTTTCCATCCGGGTATGAAACGGCGTCCGAACACGTCGAGGGGTGTAGGCAGCAGCCTGCCGTTTGACTGTGGCGTGCCGTCGGGGCGGATCATGCGGGGTGACAACAGAGCCACGTCGGGGTGTGCGTCCATGAATCGGACGGCTTGCCGGAGCATGTCGGGCTCGAACGTGATGTCGGAGTTGACGACCAGATGATAGTCTGCATGCTCGGCTATGCTCCGTCGGAGGGCCACATTGTGCGCCGTCCCGTATCCGGCATTGCGTCCCATGAAGTGATATTCGACCCCGAGTTGTCCGGTCTGCGGGTTGGCAGCCTCGCTGTTGTCGACGATGTAGATCTGCTTTGTCATGCCGCTCGTGCGCAGCAGGCCCACGATGCGTGTCAGTTCGGCCTGTGGCGTGTGGTAGGCTACGATGGATGCGTTCAGACTCATTGTCTGTCGGTCGTTGACTTTTTGGATGATGAGCCACGCTTCTTGCTGCGGTAGTCCTTGAGCGCAGCGCGGCGGCCGCGGTTACGGCTTTGGCGGCGTGTCTCAATCAGGATGCGCAGGTAGTCGACGTAGGGCAGGATGTAACGGTTGCGTTTTTCTTCAAACAGGTCGTTGATGGTGATCATGATGCCGGTGTCGTAGATGTCACCAAACTCGTCGTTGATGCCGGTGCCGAAGGTGCGCATGGTGTCTGTCAGGCCGATATAGGCGTTGAACAGGGCCGGAACCGTCTCCCCCAAAGAGCGGACGCGTTTCTGCAGAAGTTTGTAGTTGGCCTTCTTGTCGGCCTGCATGTCGAACAGCTCGTCGGCGGCCTGCTCGGCTTCCCGGCTGATGTTGAGCGGGTTTCTGGGCAGGATGATGCGGTCCGGATCGGGGAAGAAACGGTAGAGATAGGCATAGACGAGATCGCGTGCCAAAGCGTTGTACTGCGGATAGATCGTCACTTTGCCCATCATGTAGCGCATGTCGGGGTTGTTGACCATCAGCGCTCCGATGCCGTCCCAGATGTTGTCCAGACTGAAGAGTGACTTGAGTCCCATCTGTATGGTCTGGTAGATGGGCTGCACGAAGGCACGCCCCAGTTCGATGGTATAGGGCATGTAGTCGGCCATATAGGCCGGGGTGAAGTCGAACATGTGGGTAGACACGATGTCAGGCTGCCCGTTGTCGAGCAGATGGGCCTCATTGCCGAATATGTACCGGTAGCCGCCGATGATCTGCTCGTTGTCGGGGTCCCATACAATCAGCTGATGATAAGGCTCATCGGTGTCGAAGCGGTCGATGTCAATCTCCTCACCCGTGCCGCCGCCGCCGGTACGAAATGATAGTTCACGCAGGCGGCCGATCTCGCGCATCACGTTGGGCGCATTGGCGGCGGTGATGTCGTAGATTTTGTTTCCTGCCTTGTTTGACGGGCGCACGAAGCGCTCGTCTGTCAGTTCGCTTTTGAGAAGACTGCGGTCTACGGGGGCGATGATGGGTTTCATAGGCTTTAGCAGATGTTGTTTTTTACAGGGCTCTACTGGCGTGCATAGCGTGCAACGATGCTGCGCATCCGGTCGTATTCGCGTTCTTGTTCTTCCAGCAGGCGCAGCTGTGCGCGGGTGCGTTGCAGATTGTGTTCCGGGTGCTGAATCTGATAGTATGTGTCACCGTTGAGATAGTCTGTCAGGAAACGCACGGCCTGCATGTAACTCAGCAGCTTGGCGCCGAAGGCGAGCAGATCGGTTTCCTGAGGCGTGAGAAAAGCGGCCTGTTCGAGATACCCGCGCGTGTAAGCCTCAAAGATTTCCATGTTGACATGTATGCGGTCAAGGTCGGGGTCATCTTCGAGGCCGGTGTTGGCTGCCGTACGCATGAAGTCGCCAAAGTCGGAGAGCACGTAGCCCGGCATGACGGTGTCGAGGTCGACGATGCAGAGCGGACGGCCGTTGTTGTCGAACATGATGTTGTTTACCTTCGTGTCGCAATGATTGATTCGCTTCGGCAGCTGTCCCTGACGGAAGAGCCGCTCCGGCAGGCACATGTCTTCGGCCCGCTGTTCCAGTTGGTCAATCAGTGGCCGGCAGGCAGCAACACGCCCTGCGGCGTCATTGCGGACAGCGTCGCGCAACTGCTCAAGGCGGAACTCGATGTTGTGAAAGTTGGGAATCGTCTCCGTCAGCTGTTCGTGCGGCAGGTCGGAGAGCATCGACTGAAAGTCGCCGAATGCCTGCCCTGCCAGATAGGCCGATTCGGCCGTCACACGGTCTTGGCTCAAGGCATTTTTGATGCAGACGTAGACGCGCCAGTATTCGCCTGTCTCGGTCTTGTGGTACAGGGCTCCGTCGCGCGTCGGAATGAGCCGCAGCACGCGGCGGTCAATGTCTGTCATGCCGCGTTCCTGCAGCTTCTGACGGATGTGGTCGGTCACAATCTGGATGTTGCGCTGCAGACCTTCCACATTCTGGAAGATGTTGTGATTGATGCGCTGGAGGAAGTAGGACCGAGCTTCGGGTGTCTGTCCCTCGACAATGTAGGAGTCGTTGATGATTCCGACCTTGAGCGGACGGACCGTTCCGACCGGTTCTTTGATGTCAAAATAACGGAGTATCTCTTTCATGCAATGAGGTTTTATGAATCGTTGGGCGGCTGTGCCGCTGATGTCAATAATTGAGCAAAGATACGAAAAATCCCTGCATGATACATTGTTTGCGTACTGATGCGCATGTTTTGCGGACAGACTGCCCTCCGCGCTGTTCTTGTGCCGGCAGGTCAGCACGAGCGGCACCGCCGTGCGAAGTGTGCGGCCTCTGTTCAGAAAGGCTGCCGAATCCTGCGTTCCCGCTTGATGCGGCGTTTTTTTTGTACTTTTGTCAGCACAACAATCTGACACATTTCTATCATGGTTCCAATGTCCTCCCTGCGTATCGCCTTGGCGAGCGATCATGCCGGATATGCTCTCAAGCAACACGTCATCAACTACCTGCAGCAGGCCGGTGTCGGGAAGCTGCACGACTTCGGATGCCATTCGGCCGAGAGTTGCGATTATCCCGACTTTGCCCATCCGCTGGCCGATGCTGTCGAAGCCGGTCAGTATGACTTCGGTATCACCATCTGCGGCAGTGGCAACGGTATCAGCATGACGGTCAACAAGCATCAGGGTATCCGCGCTGCGCTGTGCTGGCTGCCCGAACTTGGCAGGCTTGCGCGCCAACATAACAACGCCAACATCCTCTCGCTCCCGGCCCGCTTCATAACTCCGGATACTGCCACAGACATTGTGCGCGACTTCCTGCAAGCCGATTTTGAAGGCGGACGGCATCAGCGGCGTATTGACAAGATAGCGCGCTGAGCAGCAAGCCTTGTGTGTGCTTGCCGCCGCCGGTCTTGCCGTGCCGCATGGCCTGACGTGGCCTGTCGCTGCGGGCGGTGGTAGCTGCAAAGGCTTTGCGTGAGCAGCAACCTGTCGGATGTGTCACCACGCTGTTCTTCTGGCTGTCCGTCTCCGGTGGGCATGCTGCCGGGCAAGTTGTGGGTGCTTCTGCGGCCGTGGGCGTTTGAATGCAGGCAGGATCGTGTGGCATCAGCTCCAACAGCTGTGAAGCAGCAGATGCCTTTTTGCAGGTCATGGCCATGCATGCCGACGATGGCAAGTCTTTGAATGGCTAAAACTATGTTAAAAAATGTAAAAATCCGATTGTTATAGCAATAACATTTCTCTTCCGATTTCAAACAGCCTAATTTTGCAGGCTGAAAAATGAGAATAGTCAATTTTTAATACAAAAACATCATGAAGAAACTTGGTTTCATGGCTTTAGTAGCCCTTTTCGCAGTCGGCATGACCGCCTGCGGTGCAAAAACTGAAAACAACGAAAATCAAGACGCCGCCGCCGACAGCGCTGCACTTGCTGCTGCTGCACAGGCTGAAGCTGACAGCATCGCCGCTGCCGAAGCTGCCGCTCTCGAACTCCAGGCCGCAGAAGAGGCTGAAGCTGCCCGCATCGCTGACAGCATCGCCGCTGCAGAGGCTGAAGCCGAAGCTGCTGCTGCAAAGGCTGCACAGACAGTAAAGAAAGCTGCTGCAACCACCAAGAAGGTTGCTACCGAAACAAAGGCTGCCGTTGAAGAAGTAAAGAATGAAGCTGCATCGGCAAAGAATGCTACGGAGGCTATTATCGAAAAGGCTAACCAAGAAAAGCAGAACAAGAAAGATGCCATGAATTCGGCTCTTGGTTTCTAATGGACAGGAAGATACTTTATTAACACAATTAAAAACAAAGAGATTATGAAGAAATTCTTTTCTATGATGCTCATCGCCGTAGCAATGTTTGGCTTTGTAGCATGCGACAACACAGAGGATATGTCGGATACAGAACTTGCTGCAGCAATCCTGAAGAAAGAAATGTTCTGGGGTAAGGTGACCAGCGAAACCAATAAAGTTGTTGACGGAAAGTACATTACAGCTATTTTTGAAGAAGAGGCAGGCGTGCGCTCATATGCTCTTTACATGACTGAATCAAGACATGATGCAAAGAAAGAGTATGAGGACGAAGAAGCTTTCAACGAGGGCACATGGACTGTAACCAATGGTGAACTCATCCTGACTCAGAATGGTGGTAACAGCGTTGCTTACAAGCTCGAGAAAGAAGGCAAACGTATCGTGATAGACACAGACGTTATCTACGCAGAACTCGACTAATAAAGAGTAAATATCTTTGTGAGCCACTCCGAACACGGGTGGCTCGCTTTATTTATATGGTTATCGGCGACGGGGGCAGCATGTCAGGCCATGTGCATCTCCGATATGCCGAGCACTCTGACAACACTCCAAAAAAAAGTGTACCTTTGCATTGTGCCAATGTCTGCGTACATATTGGTTGATAAACCCAAGGTAAATCAGCAAAACGATTATGAAACGAATACGGCTAATGATTATCCCGCTGTTGGCTCTGTTGGCATTCAGCGGCTGCAAAGATGATGATGCTCCGTCCATAACCTTACAGAGGATTGACAGAACATTTACGGTGGAGGAGAAAGATTGGGGAATAATAGACAACGGAGTAGATAAGTACCGCAAGTGCGAATGTGCCTTCGAAGAACTTACCGAAGATGTCCTCAAAAACGGTGGGCCGTTGAATGTATATCTCGTCATGGAGGACGAGGGCAATGAGGCTGATTTTTACGGGCAACTGCCTTATATCAGATATTTCGGAAGTAGTTCAAGCACCGAGAATGTATCTTACGCACAGGTCATTGACTGTGAGTTCTCAAAAGGGGTCATCAACTTCTTCGTTACCAACAGTGACTTCACAATTGACAATCCCGGAAAAATGACGTTTCGGGCAATCATGCAGTACCAGTAAAGTCGGCATCGCAGTGTGCATGTGAGATATAAAAAGTTATATGTCTAACTTCTTGGAGTCAATGTCATTACCTGCATATACATTAAACCTGAACGGGCGGCTGATGGATTTGTCAACGCCCCGTGTGATGGCCATAATCAATGCCACCCCTGACAGTTTCTATACCTCATGTACGTCAGATCAGGACATCGTGCGCTGTGCAGTGCAGGCAGCGGCTGACGGTGCGGACATCATTGACATTGGCGGGTGCTCCACAAGGCCGGGAGCCGATGAAGTGAGTGCCGAAGAAGAACTTCGACGCTGCATCCGTGCTGCCGAACTCATCCGTCGCGAACTACCCGACATGCCGCTCTCGGTCGATACTTTCCGTGCGGACGTAGCACGCCGGATGGTTGAAGACTACGGCGTGAGCATCATCAACGACATCTCTGGTGGAACGATGGACGAGCAGATGTTTCAGACAGTGGCTGACACCGGTGCCGCCTATATATTGATGCACATGCGCGGCACACCGCAGACGATGCAGCAGTGTACGGACTATGACGACCTCATGGCCGACATCATCGACTTCATGCAGCAGCGTGTCTATCAGCTCAAGCAGCTGGGCGTGCATGACATCATCATCGATCCGGGGTTTGGTTTTGCCAAGACCCTGGAACAGAACTACGAGCTGCTCAACAAGATGCACTATCTGCATGAGTTGCATCTTCCCCTGCTGGCAGGTTTGTCGCACAAATCGATGCTCTATCGACTGCTTCAGACCACTCCCGACCAAACGCTCAACGCTACCACGGTGGTCAATACCATCGCCCTCATGAAAGGAGCGCATATCCTGCGCGTCCATGAGGTCCGTCCTGCCGTCGAGGCGGTCAGCATCATCCGTAAACTTAATCAGTCCAGTTGTTAAAAAATCGTCTTTCGGCACATGCTTCTTCCCCCTATCAGCATAAAAGACATCATAGACATCCTGTTGGTCAGCATCTTGCTGTATCAGGTATATAAAATCCTGCGTTCATCGGGTGCACGGTCAGTCTTCATGGGCATCCTTGCTTTCCTCATGGCGTGGTTCCTGATTACGGGCGTGTTCCGGCTCGAACTGATGGGGAAAATCTTCAATGGGCTGATGAGTGTAGGCGTACTGGCTCTGATAATCATCTTCCAGGACGAGATACGTTCGTTCCTGTCACGGTTGGGCTCGCGCTATAATCTAAAGTTCCTTACCAAGCAGATTAACCGGCGCGATACACCACAAGACCAGATTGAACAGTCTGTGATGCCCGTCGTGATGGCGTGCAAGAGCATGTCGAAGACCAAAACGGGAGCATTGATTGTCTTCACCAGAACACAGGAGCTTCAGTCGATTATCGAGACAGGAGAACGCATAGATGCCATAGCCTCAACGCGCCTGGTGGAGAATATCTTCTTCAAGAACACACCGTTGCACGACGGTGCGCTGATTATCTCCAACGGATTGCTCGTAGCAGCTGCCTGCGTGCTGCCCGTATCGCACAATATGGAGATTCCGAAGCACTTCGGCCTGCGTCATCGTGCTGCCCTCGGGCTGACAGAGAAGACCGATGCCGTTGCCGTCGTGGTGTCAGAAGAGACCGGAGCCATCAGTTATGCCATCGGCGGGCATATACAGCATAATGTCAAGCCTGAAGAACTTCAGCAGATGCTCGTCAATGAATTGTCAAAACAATGAATTTATGAGAAAGATAACTGTCCTCCTTTTTCTGCTCATATACGCCCTTGCAGCAACAGCTCAGACGCTGCCTGAAATGCAGATACAGACACTGACAGGAAAAGACGTGAATGTTGCAGCCATAGCAGGTAATGGAAAACCTGTGATGATGCTCTTTTACGCCACATGGTGCAAGCCCGCAGCAAATCAGTTGAAAGCTATCACGCGGCAGTATGCAGACTGGCAGAAAGAGACCGGGGTGCAGATGATAGTCGTGAGTGTTGACAAAGCTCAGGACCGGCAGAAACTGCAGAACGTTTTCAAACAGAACAACTGGAAGTATGACGTGCTGCTGGATACAGACGGAGCACTGAAGCGTGCCATGACAGTTCAGATGATACCGCATCTTTTTATCATCAACGGCCGTGGTGAGGTGGTCAAAAGCCATCGCGGATATACTGACGGAGCCGAAAGCCGGATAGCAGAAGAACTCAAAAATATACTTTAATACACCATGAAAAAGACACTGACCACCCTGATGATTTGCCTGGCATTCGGGACCACCTGGGCATGCACCAATTTCCTTGCAGGCAAGAATGCAACAGTAGACGGATCAACGCTCATCAGTTATGCTGCCGATTCGTACAAGCTATATGGATTTCTGAAATATCAGCCGGCTGCCGACCATCCGGCAGGCACATACCGCGAGATATATGATTGGGATACAGGAAAACATCTCGGACGCATTCCGGAAGTGGCTCATACATACAGCGTAGTCGGCAATATGAATGAGCATCAACTTACCATCGGCGAGACGACCTATGGCGGGCGTGAGGAACTGCATGACAGCACCGGCATCATGGACTATGGAAGCCTGATATATGTGGCATTACAGCGTTGCAAGACAGCCAGGGAAGCCATCAGCTGCATCGTCGAACTGGCCAACACCTACGGCTATTGTAGTGACGGAGAGTCTTTCTCCATCGGCGACCCAAACGAAGTGTGGGTGATGGACCTGATTGGCAAAGGACCCGATGAAAAGGGCATCGTATGGGTGGCGCGCCGCGTGCCGGACGACTGTATATGTGCACATGCCAATCAGGCACGTATCACAACCATCGACTTCCGTGACAAACAAAACTGTCTGTACGCGCCCGATGTAATCAAGTTTGCCCGTAAGAAGGGATATTTCGAGGGGAAAGACAAGGACTTTAGTTTTTGTGATGCCTACAACCCACTTGACTTCAGTGGTGCATACGTGTGTGAAGCCCGGGTGTGGAGTTTCTTCCGTCATCTTGCCGATGACATGGATCAGTATCTGCCTTATGTCATGGGACAGAATCAGGATCACATGCCCCTCTTTGTTAAACCCAACCGAAAAGTCTCGGCTCAGGATTTCAAGGACCTTATGCGTGACCAGTATGAAGGAACACCGCTTGATATCACGCATGCACCTGCAGCAGGCCCATGGCACAGCAAGTTGCGTTACGGCTCTTTAGGATTCAAACTTGACGGCAAACAATACTGGTGGCCCCGTCCGACGGCAACGCAGCAGACCGGATGGTCGTTCGTGGCTCAGATGAGGGGCTATGCAACTCCACAGACAGGCATTTTTTGGTTTGGCGTAGACGATGCTGCCACAAATGTGTATGTCCCGATGTACAGCAACATCACACGTGTGCCACAATGCTTTGCAGAAGGCAATGGAGACCTGCTCCACTACAGCGAGACCTCAGCCTTCTGGACATTCAATGCAGTAGCCAACTTTGCCTATAGCAAGTACGACGCTATGGGAGCTGACATTCGCCGCACGCAGATGGAATGGGAAAATAAGTTCAATGAACAGGTTGAGCAGAATGACGGAAAAATTCGGAATATGTCGGCAGAAGAGGCGGGCAAGTGGCTCACAGAATACAGTTGCACGCAAGCCGAAGCTGTCACTGCTGCATGGAGGAAACTTGGACAGTATCTGCTTGTAAAATACTTGGACGGTCAGCAGAAACCCGAACGCGACGGCCGGTTTGACGCGACTCCGGAAGGCATTCCGACCAAAGTCTTGCGTCCTACATACCCTGAAGAAGATCTCCGGCAGTACGCTCCGGGAGTGGCGCATGAATGAATAGGCACAGATATTTACGCTTTGAGTGTACTCCGTTTTACACTATCTTT
Organism: Paludibacteraceae bacterium; assembly: GCA_017470795.1. Taxonomy (GTDB): domain Bacteria; phylum Bacteroidota; class Bacteroidia; order Bacteroidales; family Paludibacteraceae; genus RGIG4928. The sequence continues at coordinate 1,513 of JAFUXZ010000110.1, read as the reverse complement.
GCAGATTGATGGCCAATTACGGAAATGGCTATATGGTCCGCATGACACCCTATGCGAATCTGCGGACGACAATGTGGTATAAAAACAGGAAAAGAAATGAGTCTTAAGAGTTTTTTTGGAAGTTTGTTTGGTAACAAGTCGGAACGCGATCTTAAAGAAATCACCCCATACGTTGAAAAGATACAGGCTATCTATCCCGAAATAGAGGCTCTCTCAAACGATGGACTGCGTGCGCGGACAGAGGCATTGAAGCAGCGGATTGCCGACTATGTAGCATCAGACAAACAGCAAGTGCAGGAATTGAAGGCCTCGGTAGAAGCCCTCACTATAGACAAACGCGAGGAAGTCTTCAACCAGATTGACAAGTTGGAGAAAGAGATTCTTGACAAGTACGAGAAAGTTCTTGATGAAGTGCTTCCCGAAGCATTTGCCATCATGAAAGATACCGCACGGCGCTTTGCTCAAAACGAAACGATTACTGTCACTGCCACCCAAATGGATCGTGACCTTTCCATCGACCATGATTTTGTATACATAGATGGTGATAAGGCTATTTATCAGAATCACTGGGTAGCCGGAGGTAATGAGACGACATGGGACATGATTCATTATGACGTACAGCTCATTGGCGGTGTCGTACTGCATCAGGGCAAAATAGCCGAAATGGCCACCGGTGAGGGAAAGACACTGGTTGCCACGCTCCCCGTATTCCTAAACGCGTTAACGCATAACGGAGTACATGTAGTGACCGTTAACGACTATCTATCCAAACGTGACTCTGAATGGATGGGACCTCTCTACATGTTCCACGGACTGTCTGTTGATTGTATAGACAAACATCGTCCGAACTCCGATGCCAGACGTAAAGCTTATCAAGCCGACATCACATTCGGTACGAACAACGAATTTGGCTTCGATTACTTACGTGATAACATGGCAACCAATCCTATCGACCTCGTACAACGCGAGCATAACTTTGCCATTGTAGATGAGGTTGACTCTGTTTTGATTGACGACGCACGTACACCGCTTATTATCTCCGGTCCTGTGCCGAAGGGTGAGGACCAGATGTTTGAAGAATACAAACATCGTGTCGATCAACTCGTCAAGAAGCAAAGTGTGCTGACAACACAGTTGCTGGCAGAGGCTCGTGAGAAGATGAAGAGCGAAGATAAGAAAATCAAGGAAGAAGGGCTCCTTGCTCTTTTCCGCTCTTATAAGGGGATGCCAAAGAATCGTGCTTTGATTAAGTTTTTAAGTGAGCCGGGTGTAAAGGTGCAGATGCAGGAGACAGAAAAGTTCTATATGCAGGAGAACAACCGGAACATGCATATTGCAACGGACGAACTTTATTTTGTCATAGACGAGAAGAACAAGACGATTGAACTCACCGATAAGGGGATAGACTCCATGACAGGGTCGACAGAAGATGCGCAATTCTTCGTGCTTCCAGATGTCGGTTCGGAGATAGCAGAGATTGAGAAAGATGCTACGTTGACAGAGAATGAACGCC
>JAFUXZ010000109.1 GCA_017470795.1 Paludibacteraceae bacterium | reverse complement strand
GCAATTTATCGTCATACACTCCCCATTAAAACATCCTGAAGGCATGTCTGTGGAGCGATGAGGCAGGGATGCGTTACGTGAATACGAATCTGTCGGCGCTGTCTGTCCGTACTCCATCGGGGCAGTACTTCCGGCAGCGACCGCGAGGGGGCAGGCGTTCCGCGCGCACGGGGCTGCCGGCTGCATGATGCCGTACGCCCTGCGGAGGCATGACGCTGACAGCCACACTGCGCCTCACACATCGGCACGGTCAAGTCCGGCAGAAACGCTCCGGCCGGAAGCCTGCAGGAACGGCAAATCCGGCGGAGACAACTCCACGGAAAGCCTCCCCAAACCGGCTCTCAGCGCACGAGAGAAGGCGCACAACAGGATTTTCTGCTTTGAGCCGATAAAAAAATCTGATAAAATTTGGAACTTTCAAAAAATCATCTATAACTTTGTTTCATGAACAGCGGCTGCTGCCGCAGCAGGCCGATGATACGGGCTCTGCACACCAGACGGGAAAAACACCAGCCTGAATCGACACATTATATATAAGGATGAACAAACACAAATTCCTCACCGAGTCGCTCAACAAGTACTTTGGCTTTGACACCTTCAAAGGCAATCAGGAGGCAGTGATCCAGAACCTGCTTGATGGCAAGGACACATTTGTGCTAATGCCCACGGGAGGCGGGAAATCGCTGTGCTACCAACTGCCATCGCTCCTGATGGAAGGGACGGCCATCGTTATCTCGCCGCTGATTGCACTGATGAAAAACCAAGTGGACGCAATGCGCAACTTCAGCGAGAAACAGGGTGTTGCCCACTTCATCAACTCTTCACTCACCAAGGCCGCCATCGAAGAAGTCAAAGACGACATCATGAACGGCCGGACGAAGCTGCTCTACGTTGCCCCCGAATCACTGGCAAAAGCAGAGAACGTCGATTTTCTGAAGAACGTCAAAATTTCATTCTACGCCATAGACGAAGCACACTGCATCTCTGAGTGGGGTCATGATTTCCGGCCCGAATACCGGCAGATTCAGACCATCGTAAGCCGCATCGGCCGTGCTCCCATCATAGCCCTCACAGCCACCGCCACGCCCAAGGTGCAGCGCGACATACAGAAAAGTCTCGGCATGCAGGAGGCCACCGTCTTCCGCTCGTCGTTCAACCGCCCGAACCTCTATTACGAAGTCCGCACCAAGACCAAAGACATCGACAAGGATATCATCCGATACGTCAAGCAGATGCAGGGCAAGTCAGGCATCATCTATTGCCTGAGCCGCAGTAAAGTAGAAGAGTTGGCCGAGACGCTGCGCGTCAACGACATCTCCGCACTGCCCTACCACGCAGGTCTCGAAGCCGCCGTCAGGTCGGAAAATCAGGACAAGTTCCTGATGGAAGACGTCCAGGTGATTGTAGCCACCATCGCCTTCGGCATGGGCATCGACAAGCCCAACGTGCGCTTCGTAATCCACTATGACATCCCCAAGAGCCTCGAAGGCTACTACCAAGAGACCGGACGCGCCGGACGCGACGGCGGAGAGGGACAGTGCATCTGCTTCTACTCGCCCAAGGATCTCGACAAGCTGAGCAAGTTCATGCAAGGCAAACCCGTTGCCGAGCAGGATATCGGGAAGCAGCTCCTCTTCGAAACGCAGACCTATGCAGAGTCGTCCATCTGTCGCCGGCGACTGCTGCTCCACTATTTTGGCGAAGAATATGATAAAGACAACTGCGGAAACTGTGACAACTGCAAGAAGTCGCATAAGATGAAAGACGCACGCGAATTACTGACCATCACACTTGAGTTGATTATCCAACTCAAAGAGAAACACAAGTCGGACCTGATTGTAGACATCCTGAAAGGCAAGGAATCGGCCGACGTGCTTGCATACGGATTTAACGAGCTGGATGACTTTGGAGCCGCCACTGACGAAGAAGACTCTACGCTCTATGCCGTGATACGCCAGGCCATGCTCTCAGGCTATATCAACAAGGACATTGAGACCTACGGCGTACTCAAAGTGACACCCGCCGGAAAGGCATTCCTCAAGAAGCCTGTCGCATTCAGCATCCCCGTTGACGAAGACACGGACGATGATGACGCCTTCTCAGGTATGGAGAGCATGCCGATGGGCGGCGGGGCTGCCGACGACGAGCTCTTCGTTACGCTCAAAGACCTGCGTAAGAAAATGGCCAAGGCACAAGGCATCCAGCCATGGGCCATCTGTCAGGACAACTCGCTTGAAGCCATGGCTACGAGTT
>JAFUXZ010000108.1 GCA_017470795.1 Paludibacteraceae bacterium | reverse complement strand
TGGAGATGAGGAATTCTTCGTTGTTACGCGTGTGGCTGATACGGTCTTTGAGGAATTCCATGGCTTCGACTGCATTCATGTCTGAGAGGTGGCGTCTCAGGATCCACATCTTGCCCAGCACGTCTTCTGACAGAAGCAAATCGTCACGTCGGGTCGAAGAGAGCTGAAGGTCAACGGCCGGGAAGACGCGTTTGTTGCTCAAGCTGCGATCGAGCTGCAATTCCATGTTGCCGGTGCCTTTGAATTCTTCGAAGATGACGTCATCCATCTTCGAGCCTGTCTCTGTAAGGGCTGTGGCGATGATGGTGAGGCTGCCTCCGTTTTCTATGTTACGTGCGGCGCCGAAGAATTGTTTGGGTTTGTGTAGGGCATTGGCATCAACGCCTCCGGTGAGCACCTTGCCTGATGCCGGCGATACGGTGTTGTAGGCGCGGGCCAGACGGGTGATTGAGTCGAGCAGGATGACAACGTCGTGTCCGCATTCGACCAGTCGCTTGGCCTTTTCGTGCACCATATTTGCCACCTTGACATGCTTCTCTGCGGGTTCGTCAAAAGTTGATGCGATAACTTCGGCCTTGACGCTGCGCTGCATGTCGGTCACCTCTTCCGGCCGCTCGTCGATGAGCAGCACAATCATGAACACCTCCGGATGGTGTGCAGCAATGGCGTTGGCAACTTCTTTCAGCAGCACGGTCTTACCCGTCTTGGGCTGTGCTACAATGAGGCCGCGCTGTCCTTTTCCGATGGGTGAGAACAGGTCGATGATGCGAACCGAAAGCGGGTCGTTGTGTCCTGAGGTGAGATTGAATTTCTCGTCAGGGAAAAGGGGTGTGAGGTTCTCGAATGCCACGCGGTCACGCACAATCTCCGGTGAGCGTCCATTGATCTGTCTGATGCCCTGCAAGATAAAATAGCGCTCTCCCTGACGCGGCGGGCGGATGTCTGCCGTGACGGTGTCTCCCGGTTTGAGCCCGAAGTGTTTAATCTGTTGCTGGGTCACGAGGATGTCGTCCGGCGATGGGAAGTAGTTGTAGTCTGCCGAGCGGAGGAATCCCGTTCCGTCGTTCATAATCTCGAGCGTTCCGGTGCCTTGCAGGATGCTGTCGAGGTTGTATGCATTCTGCTGTTCTTCGCTCATGTGCTGTATGGCGGCAGCGGCATTGTCTTGCTGCTTCTGTTTCTTCTTGGAGATTCGTTTGGCATTGACAGCCAGCGGAATTTTTCCGATATATGAGCGTGCCTCCTCGTGTGTTGGCTGCTGTTGGCTGTTCTCGGGAGTGTCTTGCGTGTTTCCTGCTGTGGCTGTAGCCTCTTCTTTCTCCTGATTTGCAGGTTCTTTCGGCAGCTCCTCCTGTTTGGGTGCTGCTGTTGGGTTGTTTTCAGCGGGTGTGGCGGCTGTCGCAGCAGCCTGCAGTTGCATGAGCATGTTCTCCGGTTTGTGAAACTGCGGCACGTTTTGTTCCGGAGCTGTGTTCTCCGTAGCGGCGTTTTGTTCTTCCTTTTTCTGTTCGCTCTTGACCTGTCCGACGCGTCGGCGTGGTGTCTTGGTCTTTGTTGTTTCCGGCTTGGCCTCTGTTGCAGGAGTCTCGGGCTCTTGCGTAGTTACGGGTGCCTCTGCTGCCTTCTGCTGGGTGTCCGCCTTGCGCGGGCGTCCGCGCTTGCGTGGAGCCGTACCGGTTTCTGCACGCTGCTGGTCTTTGGCCTCCTGTTTGATACCGGCGGCATTGGCCTGCTGGTCGAGGATGGCGTAAATAAGTGCCTGCTGGTTCATGCTTTCAGGCTTTTTGATGCCAAATTCTTTGGCAATCTCAATCAGTTGTTCTTTTGTAGAAAGTGTAAGTTGTACGATGTTGTATTGTGTACTCATAGATAGGGTATGAATATAAACTGCGTTCTTTTACTGAAGATTCAGTATGTGTGAATGTCCTCATGGCATGGCTACACATGACATCACGATGCAAGGCAATGCTCTGTCGTCCTTGATACGAGATGGAGTAGCAAAAAAATAGGAAATGAGGGGTCGTTTATCAGCACTTGCACTGTCGTTGATGGTCGTCCCGACAGGCTTTTCTCGTGTGTTGACGCTGCAAAGGTAAGGCTAAATTTTCGTTCGTGCAAATGTGGCGGTCACCGGTGAGGCACTGCTGCATCTGTCCGGATGCTTCTCGGGGTGCAGTGTGCGGCCTGCCGCTTACAGCACCGTGCATGACGTGTCGTCCTGCACGGTGCTGTTATGACGGTTTCAGGTACTGCAGTCGCTTTTCGGCCAGGCGTCTGCCTGTCAGTTATGCCACTTCCATTCATATACGACCTCGTTATCCGGCCGGTGCCACCGGAAGGTCGTGGTTTGGGCTGCGGAGTCGAAGTCGTCGGTCAGATACCATTCTTCTACATTCATTATGTATCTGTCGTCGCGGTATGGCGGCTCATATTCGTAGCCTTCTATGTTGTCGTTCACGGGCTCCTGTACGTATTGAAAGTTCTTGTCTATGACTCCGTAGTAGACCTCGCCGTAAGAACCGGTCTTGCCGACGTGTGCAACACCATTGTGAAAGTCGTCTGCCCACAGGAGCGTGTCGGGCGGGTAGTGGACGTTTCCCATGCTGTCAATGAAGCACTCCACGCCGTTGAGCTTCACGTGTGCAAATCCGTCGGAGAACGGTGCGGCGTCTTCAAACTGTGGTTTGATGAGCATCTCGCCCTGTTCGTTCACGTAGCCCCAACGCCACGGGGTCTCGCTGTCCGTAATGTCAACTCCTGCGGGCAGTAAGACGCGTTCCTGCTGTTTTGTGCAGGCCGCGAGGACGAGTGCCGCGAGGACGAGGCTGTAGAGGGTCTGTCTGTTCATGTCTGTCTTTGTTTTGTTGCTATATGATGCTTGTCGGCGTCAGAGTTTGTCAGCCTGTTCTGACGCCCTGTCTGTCAGACTTGCTTGTGACGTCCGTTGTAACCGACAACGAGCAGTGCGATGCCGATGCCGAGCGGAACAATGGCGAGCATAAACACGAAAAGACTTGCTATACCTGCCAGTGAAAATCCCCTCGGCGGTTCCGGAACTCCCAGCAGCTCGGCGTATTCGTCTGTTTCCATGATGCTCCAAATCTCAGTCTGGATGCGGTCGGCCTCAATGCTGTCGCCAGCTTCCTGAAGGTCTGTGGCGAGCGCATACAGACTGTCGATTCTTGCGTTCAGTTCGTTGCGCGCGTCGTCTTGTGCGTGATAGTCGGCCTGACGCTGATAAAAGCTGCGGTCGCCGTCGACCCACATGAAGACGCCGCCTGCCACAATCAGCACCGCAAGGGCAATCAACAGCCATCCGCCGTAAAATGCAAGATTGTACCAGAAACGGGATTGTGATTTGTCTGTCATGCTGTCTGTCTGTTCTTTGGCCGGGATGTCCTGACGCTCTGACCTGTGCTTCATCGGGAGCTGTTCAGGTTGCCGGCTTCCGTAATCTTCAGCCCGGCCATTCTCTGTGCAAAGGTAGGGATTTTATTCCTACTTGCCGAGAGTTCGTTAAGATTGAGCCTGTCTGTGCAGTAAAGCAGCGCTTCTTCCGGACGGCACCGCGGCGGCTGACCAAGCAGCCAGACCGGCAGGCAGTGAGCGGGCAGCCTGCTTTGCAGCGGAGAAGACGTGAGCGGCGCATGATGCCGGTGGATGGGCGACTGAAAATCGGTGCCGCAAACCGTACGGACGGGCTTTTCGGAAGTCTACGGGTGGTGTATGAGATGAGGAGTGTCAAAGCCGGCGGTTTCAGGGCAGGGAAAGATGCCGGCCGGGTGGAGACGGTTGGTGCGGATGTGGCTCAACCATTGTGTGCTGTTGGGGCTGTTGGCGTTGTGTGCAGCCGAATGTCGGGTGCTGTCGTCGCCGGCAGCAGAGAGCGGGAGGCGGGATTCCGGCAGCATGGAGCCTGTTGGCGGACCTGCCCGAAAAGGCTTGTGCGATGTCAGAGCCGGCAGATGCGGTCGCGCGTGATGCATGACTTGCCTGTTTGCAAACAGAAACACTCCGTCCGATGCTGATGGCATCGCGGACGGAGTGTGCAGTGGGGATACGTGCGCGGCATTCTGCATGATGCCGCACGTGTTCTGATGATTATTTTGCAGCCTGGTGTACGGTGATCTGCGGGAACGGGAAGCCCACACCTGCCTTGTTGAAAGCATCGTAGACCTGACGGTTCATGTAGAAGTAGATGTCCCAGTAGTCGGCAGCCTTACCCCATACGCGTACAGTCAGATTGACAGAGCTGTCGGCCAGTTGTACCAGTCCGATGAAGGGCTCGAAGCCGCTGTCCTTCATGATTTTCTCATTGGCATTGATGACCTCCATGAGCACCTGCTGTGCCTTGTTGATGTCTTGTCCGTACTCAACGCTGACAGTGAGATCTACACGGCGGTTCTCCTGTGTGGAGAAGTTGGTCAGAACACTGTTGCTGATGCTGCCGTTCGGGATGATGATGGTCTTGTTGTCAATGGTGGTGATGTAGGTGTTGAAGATCTGGATGCTCTTCACCGAACCCTCTTTTCCGTTGGTCTCGATGTAGTCGCCGATACGGTAGGGCTTTTGTAACAGGATCATCACGCCGCCGGCGAGATTCTGCATCTGTCCGCTCATGGCCATGCCGATGGCAACACCGGCCGATGCTATCAATGCTGCAAACGATGTGGTCTCGATTCCGAGTGCGGAGATGACTGTGATGATGAGCAGGACGGTGAGCGTCACGTTGACAACGCTGCCCATGAACGAACGGATTTCGGGAGCCGTGTTCCGGCGCTCCATCAGACGGTTAACGCCGCGCTTAATCATCTTGATAATCCATCTGCCGACGAAATAAATTGCCAGCGCAATCAGAATCTTCTTGCCCAGTTCGACACCATACCCGATAATCGTCTGAAGAACAAAGTCGAAGTTGCCCTGCGCTGCCGCATCTGTTAACTGTTCAGTCACTTCCTTGCTGATGCTGTCGGCTTGAGCCGGATCAATGGCCACGATATTGGTGGCTTCGTCAATTAAGAACATAATAGTGTGTTATTTATAGGTTATTCACGCCGCAAAGGTAATACTTTTGTCTGATGTAGAGCCGCTGAGGTGCTGCGTGCCGTCAGAGCGGTTAAGAGCCCGCATCGGGATGACGGCATCGGCAAAGCGAATGTCATCGGTCAGGACCCTCCCGACAGCACCGTCTCCGGTGCTTGATATGCAGCCCACGCAGACAGCAGGAAGCGTTTTGACAATGAAACCCGGCAGCCGGCAATCATAAGAAATTGACACACTTTCTATCTCGGTGGCGTGCAAACATTTGCGTATTCGCAGAAGAATATATACCTTTGCAGCGAAGTTCGGAAAATGGGAAGGGGACGCGAGTCCCCTTCGTTGTTTCCTAAAATAAATGGGTAATGATACAACTGGCTGACATAGAACGCATTGCGAATGCGTACCTGCAGACGACTGACTGCTATCTGGTCGGTGTGGATATTTCAGACGACAACCTGATTAAGGTCCTGATAGACAACAGGCAGGGGGTGGATATTGATACCTGTGCGGCTTTGAGCAGGTACATCGAGTCGAACCTTGACAGAGACATTGAAGATTACGAGCTCACCGTCGGCTCAGCAGGACTGACCGAGCCTTTCCGCGTCAGACAGCAGTATGAGAAGAACTTGGGGAATGAGATTGAAGTGCTGACAGCCGACGGGCGTAAACTCCGCGGACGCCTGACCGACGTAGCTGACGACACGTTTGAGATAGAGTGGGAAGAAATGGTCCGTCTGGAAGGCAAGAAACGCAGAGAGCGCACCGTCAGACAGGAGCGTCTGAAATATGAAGCAGTCAAGTATGCCAAATACCTGCTGAAAGTATAAGAACAATAAAAGAAAACAAATAATAAAAAGAACGCACAATGGCTAAAAAAGAATCCATCAACCTGATTGAGATTTTCTCCGACTTTAAGGACCTTAAAAATATCGATCGCCAGACCTTCATTGACGTGATGGAAGATTCGTTCCGTAATGTACTCGCCAAAATGTTTGGTACGGACGAAAACTACGACGTGATTGTCAATCCCGAAAAAGGAGACTTTGAGATTTATCGCAACCGAACCATTGTCGAGGATGACCAGCTGACCAATGAGAATACGCAAATCCGGTTCTCTGAAGCCAAACAGATTGACAGCGAGTGTGAAATTGATGAGGAAATTACCGACAAGGTGGACTTCCTGAAGTTCGGGCGCCGCGCGATTCTCAATCTGCGTCAGATTCTCGCATCGAAGATATCAGACCTGCAGCGGGAGAGCTTCTGCGCTCATTACAGCAAGCAGATAGGCAAGCTCGTATCG
>JAFUXZ010000107.1 GCA_017470795.1 Paludibacteraceae bacterium | reverse complement strand
TGCCAAGAACGATGAGCGCAAGAACATCAGCGGCATTGAGGTATGGGGATACGCCTCGCCCGACGGCAGTGTAGAACTGAATGAGAAGCTCTCTGAACAGCGTGAGGCCAACGCATCGAAGTTCATTGCCCAAAAGGTGAAGAAAAACAAAGTTCAGGCCGGCATCGACACCAAGACGACCGCCGAAGACTGGGAGGGATTCCAACAGCTGATGGAAGCCTCCAACATGCAGGACAAGGACCTCGTACTCCGTGTGCTCAGCATGTACAGCGATCCTGAGGAACGTGAGGCTCACATCAAAAACCTCTCTTCCGTATATGAGAACATCGCAGAGGACATCCTGCCCCAGCTCCGTCGTGCCCGCATCACGATGACGACCGAGCTCACCGGCAAGACCGATGACGAGATCAGCAAACTGGCCAAGGAAGACGCTTCACAACTGAATGTTGAAGAGTTGCTCTATGCCGCAACGCTGACCGGCGACAACGCTGAAAAGGCTGCAATCTACGAGCAGTGCATCAAACAATTCCCGAACGACTACCGTGCATACAACAACCTCGGCCTGATGAAGGCTGCAGAAGGCAACTACAGTGCCGCTTCCGAGTTCTACGAGAAGGCTCTGAAGATTGATGCCAACAACGCCGACGTCAACTACAACGCAGGTATTGCTGCTATGGCTCAGGGCAAGCTGGACGACGCTCAGGCATACTTCGGCAAGGCAGCCGGCACGACCGGTGACCTGAACAGCGCCCTTGGTACGCTCTACACCATGAAAGGTGACTACAAAAACGCTTCGAAGAGCTTTGGCAGCGCAGTGAGCAACAATGCAGCCATTCAGCAAATCCTGAACGGTGATTACGCTACCGCCCGCACGACCCTGAACAGCGTGAAGAACCCCAACTCGACTACCTACTACATGCAGGCCGTTGTCGGAGCCCGCACGAACGACCGCGAAGCCGTTCTGAGCAATCTGAAGACCGCTATTGCAAAAGACTCAGGTGTGAAAGAACTTGTTCAGAACGATATCGAGTTCACCGCTTTTGCCCAGGATGCAGACTTCCAGGCGCTCATCAAGTAAGCGACTGACACATAAATGACTTTCAACAAGAGAGCAGGCCCTCGGGTCTGCTCTCTTGCTTTTGCTCTGACTGACAGCGCGATGTGCATCATCCGGTGTGGCGGCATGACTGTCGGAAGGGGCACGGAAGGCTTCAGCGGAAGTACGTCGGGCGGCGGTGAGGAGGCGTAAGCCTGATGCCCCGGTGCGCTTCCGGACACAGCCGTGACGGACGCTTGTGTGCCCGATGAGCCAGCCGGACATGCGCGTCACGAAAGCATGCCCGATGCCTGTGTCGGCGGACTGACCGAGGGGGCAGCATGCCGTCGTCTGCCGGCTGTTGGAAATGAAAGCACCGACGCGTCGAGCCGCTTCAGAAACGGTTGGCGATGCCGTCGGGGAATGTGTGCGGCTACGTGAGCCGGCGGCATGACACAGGGCTGTCCTGATGCTGCATCGAGCGCCGTGAGACATGCCACGAAATGCTCAACAAAAAAGACGACGGACATTGCCTGACATTGAAAAAATCGTATCTTTGCGTGACTTAATTGCCGAATTGGTCTTAAATTGAACTTTATAAATCTGTGAATCAGGTTATTATAAGCATAACAAATCAACATTAACTACAAATTTCACTGCTATGAAACCATCGCACATCGAACATCTTGGCATTGCCGTCAAGAGCCTTGAGCAGGCCATTCCTTTTTTTGAAACTTTGCTTGGTACCAAATGCTACTCCATCGAGGAGGTTGCAGATCAGAAAGTGCGTACGGCCTTCCTGATGTGTGGGCAGACCAAAATCGAACTGCTTGAGCCGACCAGTGAAGAAAGCACCATCGCCAAGTTCATGGAGAAGAACGGCGGACGTGGTGGTGTTCACCATGTGGCTTTTGATGTGACCGAACAGGGCGCGCAGGCAGCGCTGGACGAGGCAGCCGGGCTGGGCATCCAGCTGATTGACAAGGCTCCGCGCCGTGGCGCAGAAGGCCTGAACATCGGCTTCTTGCATCCGAAGTCGACCTTCGGCGTGCTGACCGAGCTCTGTGAGAATCCGAACAAGAAGTAATAAAGGCCTGACCGCGGGGTGCGTTTCCGGCCGGCAGCGCGGGGCAGCGTCAGCGCGTCAGCGTCCTGCCACAGCACAGCAATCCGACCCGCACCGACAGTCAGAAGTCAGAATCATCAATCCTCAATATAACAAAATGGACAATCAGAAGAAACTACAGGCGCTCATTGACAAGCGCAATACAGCTCGCATGGGTGGCGGTGAGAAAGCCATAGACAAACATCATGCGTCGGGCAAGATGACAGCTCGCGAGCGTATCAACATGCTGCTTGACGAAGGCAGTTTTGAAGAAATAGACATGTTCGTGACGCACCGCTGCACCGACTTCGGTATGGAGAAGAAAGTCTTCCTTGGCGACGGTGTTGCCGTAGGGTCGGGAACGATTGACGGACGTTTGGTGTTCGTGTTCGCACAGGATGCAACCGTCATCGGCGGTTCGCTGTCTGAAACGATGGCGCAGAAAATCTGCCACGTGATGGACCTCGGCATGAAGATGGGTGCTCCCATCATCGGTCTGAACGACTCAGGTGGAGCCCGTCTGCAGGAAGGCGCATGTGCACTTGCCGGATACGCAGAGATCTTTGAGCGCAACATCCTTGCATCGGGAGTAGTGCCCCAGATCTCGGCCATCCTCGGCCCCTGCGCCGGAGGTGCTGTGTACAGCCCGGCCCTGACCGACTTCATCTTCATGACAGAGCAGAACTCCTACATGTTCATCACCGGTCCGAAAGTCGTTAAGTCAGTGACCAACGAAGACGTGACCGTTGAAGACCTCGGAGGCGCACGCGTGCATGCCACCAAGTCGGGTGTGACGCACTTCACTGCTCCGACCGAAGAAGACCTGCTCAAGCAGATCAGACGCCTGATTTCCTTCATTCCGCAGAACAACATGGAAGACGTCCCCGACGTTGAGTGTACCGACCCGATAGACCGTGTGGATGACGCTCTCAATACGCTCGTTCCGGCCGACCCCAACAAGCCGTACAACATGAAAGACATCATCTACAGCATCATCGACAATGCTGACTTCATGGAAGTACAGCCCGAGTTCGCCAAGAACATCATCTGCGGCTTTGCACGCTTCAACGGCAAGTCGGCCGGCATCATTGCCAATCAGCCCAACTGGCTGGCCGGAGTGCTCGACTGCAACGCCTCACGCAAGGCAGCACGCTTCATCCGCTTCTGTGACTGCTTCAACATCCCGATCATCACGCTCGTTGACGTGCCGGGCTTCCTCTGCGGCACCGGGCAAGAGTACGCCGGCATCATCGACCATGGAGCCAAACTCATGTTCGCCTACGGCGAGGCCACCGTACCCAAGGTGACCATCACCGTGCGCAAGTCCTACGGCGGAGCACATATCGTGATGAGCTGCAAGCAGCTCCGCGGCGACTACAACTACGCATGGCCCAACGCCGAAATCGCCGTTATGGGCGCGTCAGGAGCCATCGGCGTCCTTGAGGCCAAGAATATCAAAGCCATCGAAGACAAGGAAGAACGCGCACGCTACATTGCCGAGAAGGAATCCGAATACAAGGAAAAATTCTCAACGCCCTATCAGGCAGCATCGAGAGGCTATATCGACGACGTGATCGAACCGCGCAACACGCGCTTCCGCATCATCCGCGCCCTCAACAACTGCCAGACCAAGCGCCTGAGCAACCCGGCCAAGAAGCACGCAAACATTCCGTTGTAACAACCGAATAGGAACGAAATCGTCCGCCCCCTGACCCACACCCCGCAGACCGCTCCGGCATCCGGCCGGAGGTCTGCACAGGTCAAGGCGCGACGACTTCCGACCAAGTTAGAATCACAATATGAAATTCATCTTATTAGAGCGTACGGCAAGCTGGGGAGACATGCTCATCATGACTCTGCTCGGACTGGGTGTAGTATTCCTCGTCTTGGTCCTGCTCGTATTTGTAATGAAAGGATTTGGCCTTATGTTCGGAAATGACAACAAGCCGGCGGCCACACGTCCGGCAGCACCTGTGCCAAGTGCTCAACCCGCTGCAGCAAAGGCAGCCCCCGCAACACCGGGAGCTGGCACGAAAGCCACAGCCACAGAGACAGAAATGGCAGCCATAGCAATGGCATTACACATGTTCTACAATGCTAACGTACACGATACAGAAAGCTATCGCATCACCAACAAGCAAGTCGGTCCGTCAGCATGGAACGCCAAGATCTTTGGCATGAGTCAACTCAGCAAATAACCCCCAACAACGAAAAAACAGACACAATGAAAAGTTTCAAATTCAAAATAAACGGAACCGAATATCAGGCTACCGTAAACGAAGTTGACGACAATCATGCCGAGGTGAACCTCAACGGCAAGACCTTTGCCGTCGAACTCGAACACGAAGAAGAACCGGCTCCTGCCGCCCGCCCGCAGGCCGCTCCGGCTGCCGCTCCGGCAGCTGCTCCCGCCGCTGCAGCAAAGACCATCAAGTCGCCCCTGCCAGGCAGCATCGTCAAAATCAACGTCAAAGCCGGCGATGCAGTAAAACGCGGTGACGTGCTGCTCACGATGGAATCCATGAAGATGGAGAACAACATCACAGCCGAAGCCGACGGTAAAGTCAAGAACGTGCTCGTGCAGCCGGGTCAGAACGTGATGCAAGACGACGCGCTGATCGAATTTGAAGGCGCATCGGCATCTGCTCCGGCCGCAGCTCCCAAGGCCGCACCCGCAGCCGCTCCTGCACCTGCAGCAAAACCCGCAGCCGGTCGGCGCAGCATGAAGTCACCCCTGCCGGGCAGCATCGTCAAACTGCTTGTCACAGAAGGACAGGCCGTGAAGAAAGGCGACGTCGTGCTCACGATGGAATCCATGAAGATGGAGAACAAC
>JAFUXZ010000106.1 GCA_017470795.1 Paludibacteraceae bacterium | reverse complement strand
GAGGCCAGGTCAAGGGTGACGCTCGTCCCGGTATCTTCGAGCCGGCTGTTCAGACCGTGTGCGACGAGGCGGAAATGCTCGCCATTGTTCTCCATCTTGCTGGCAAACCCGTCGCCATAGCGGTTGCCGTAATATGGCCACGGGTGGTTGCAGATCCACGTTCCGACAAGTCGGTGCAGTTGCTGGTCGGTGAAGTCAATCTGCAGGCTGCGCCGGTTGTCGTCAGCATCTGACTTGAAACTCCAGTAGCCAATCAGATAGGGCACTCCGGAGTCGGTCTGCGGACATCCGTCAGGGCGCATCATGATTCGTCCGAGTGTGTCGGTCAGGATTCCTCCGCCGGCCATGCAGCCCCACTGATTGTCAATCCACGCTGCCGAACTGCCTTCGAGGGCGTAGTTGGTGGTGTCGCTGTTGGTGGAATAGGTGAAGCCGTTCCACGACATCATGCCGCTCATCAGGTCTTCGCCTCCGTTGCCTCCGATGTTGTGTGTGAAGCTGTACAGACCAAATTCCAGATGCTGATACTGATCTTCGGTGTTGTAGGTTTCTGTCCAGTAGCCGCTTGTGTTGAGTTGTATCTCTGCCGGTGCGGTGGGGATGTTCAGGTTGAGGGTGATGGTGTCGGCTGCGGCAGCATGCATCATGCAGCATGCGGCAGCGACAATCGGGAGCGAGTGAAGGTTTTTCATGTGGCCTGCTTCTACGTTTGTTCGTTGCGCGGATAGCAGGCGAGTGGTATCTGATGTGGAATGACAGACGATGTGCAACATTGACGGTGCATCACATACACCGACGGCGGTCGCGTCAGATCGTCTCATGTCCAAGCTCCAATCCTCGAAAGCTGTCCGAACATATATGAAAGCGGCAGGTCTTCTGACTCGTTTCGGGCTTTTTGTTGCGCCTTCCCGTCTGATGATGTCAGACAGTGACTTCTTGCAACGGCCTTTTGTGAAACTCACAGCAGCGGGACTGTCCGGGATTTGCACCCGATTCCCTTTTAATCCGCAGGGCGTACGTGAGGCACGCCTGTGCGCGAACCGTTTTCGGGCGCAAAGGTAGGTCTTTTTTTCGTATGGTTGTCCTCTGTCGGTATCAAATAGTTCGGATTGTTCGTTTTTCCGGTTTTTGAAAAATAACGCTACCTTCGCGTCCGGACGGCTGCAGAAGCCGGATGTGTGGCTCTGTTTTACGTATGTATCAAAATGTCGGATGATGAAGAAACTTAAAATACGCCCCTTGCTGTGGTTCAGAATTGTGCGTCCACAGACTTTGTTTGCCTCCGTGTGTCCGGTGTTGGTCGGATTGATGGTCGCAGGGCATGTAGAGTGGCTGACGGGTGCTTTGACGCTCGTGTGTGCTGTAGCGTTGCAGATTTTGTCCAATCTGATCAACGACTATTATGACTTCCGGCGCGGTGCCGATCAGGCCGGCCGTGCGGGTTTCAGACGCGCGCTTGCCGAGGGCGAGGTTACGGAGCAGCAAATGCTGCGGGCTGTGTGGACCGCCCTGTGTGTGTCCGTCGTAACGGGAGCATGGCTCGTGTGGACCGGAGGATGGCCGATATTATGCATTGGGCTGACAGCCATCCTGTTCGCGTGGCTGTATACGGCCACTCCCTATTCGTTGTCCTATCTGGGAGTGGCAGACGTGTTTGTCTTTCTCTATTATGGCGTGGTGGCATCGGTCGGCACCACGTGGTTGCAGACCGGTGTGTGGTCGGCGCAGTCGTTCTGTGCCGGTGCGGTGTGCGGACTGCTGTCAATGTGTGTGCTGGCAACGAACAACCTGCGCGACATGCAGACCGACGCGGCTGTAGGCAAGCGTACGTTTGCCGTCCGTT
>JAFUXZ010000105.1 GCA_017470795.1 Paludibacteraceae bacterium | reverse complement strand
GGGATGGACCAGTAGTCACGCGGCCGGACGATGGTGCCGACGGTGAGGGGACGCGTGAGGTCAAAGACCTGTCCGCGTCCGAAGTTCTTGTTGTACGTCCACTCCGCGCCGGCGATAATCTTCTGTGTCAGTTGTCCTGTGCGTATCAGCAGGTCGGCTTTGAGTTTCAGGTAACTGTTCAGCGGCTTCCCGTCGACCTCATGCGTGGCTACGTAGGTGTAGGGCAGGTATTGCCCGTCGTGCTCGCCGGTGGTCATGCCGGTCGGCATGGCACGGTCACGGTCAAGAGCCACGTAGCGTGTCTGCCTGATGTTGTTGGCCTGGTAGTTGAGATTGTGCAGCAGGGTCAGTGAGCGCAAGATGCCCGATGTGTCACTGCGCAGGGTGAGCGTGTTGGCCCAACCGAAACTGTGGTATTGTGACCGGTAGGAATCTTCGCGCATGTAGTTGAGATCGGGATCCTGCTTGTCATTATCAATGGAACCTGTGTAGTCCAGGTTTGACTGCCATTTGAGCGTCCATATAGAGCCGATGTCATATCTTTGGTTCAGGCGCGCCGACCCCGTAATGCGCTGGTAATTCTCCAGGTTGTTGCGCGGATCGGCTTTTGCATTCAGATAGTCGACCCCCAGATTGACGACCGTCCGGCTTTGGTTCATGCTGATACCTTTGCCTACGTATATCATCTTGCCGAACCCGTCGGTCTTGAAGCGTGCGCGTAGCGGAGTAGCTCGCGCTGTCCGCTCAATACGTACCAGGCCGCTGGTCAAATCGCCATATTCAACGGATGGGATGCCGCGTACAATCTCGACCTTTTCAATCTCGTCGGTCGATATGTTGCGCATGTCCACGCCCTTGTTGGTCGTGGTGCGTGAGGCATCCTGACTGGCTGAGGCGGCCGTCTCGACATACTGCAGGTTTGCATCGGTGCTGATGGGTGCGCCGTCGATGGTGAAAAGCGTGCCGAGCGAACTGGTGGCATAGTCAGCGCTTGTGTTCCCGGCTTCGCGCAGCTGTATGGTGTTGGCCGAAGTGAGGTTGGGCGTTTTGGTAACCCCTCCGGGAATCAGGGAGGTCAGGTCGCTGAAACTTGAGGGCTGCAGATGCGCCATTGCGTCGCGGTTAATCTCTGATGCAGTGCTGACTCCGTGCGACTCCGTGGCTGTCACGACCACCTCGTCTATGGTGCGCACAGAGGGCTGCATCATGATGCTGATGGTGGTGTCACCGGCGGCGGTGCAGTGGACTGTCTGTGCCTGATAGTTCAGGTGGCTCACGCTGATGCTGAACGTGTTGCAGTGCGGACGGATGATGACCGTTCCGCTTTCCATCGTGATGGCTCCCTGTCCGCTTTGCGTCCCGTCGCATCCGACATATACGGCAGCATCGGCAATCGGGCGGCGCGTCTGTGCATCACGCAGACGGACTTCTACACGTGCTACAGCCGTTTCGGCAATGGCAAGCAGGCCTAATATGACGATTCTGATCGGTTTCATTGCAGGTGGACCGGAAGTCCCAATACCTCTTATAATTATAAGTGCGCAAAAATAGGTCATGGAGCCGTATGTCGCAATCATCATTCTTGGCTATTTTCCGGCTTTATGCCCGTCGGGTTTTAGTAAATAATGGTGATGAATGACTGCGGTCAACGCTGTCGGCTTACGGTGCGCGTATAGCTTCGGACAGCCGGCAGCCGGCGGCAGCAGCGTGCGTCATTCTTTCATTGAAGATACCGCCGGCAGAGTTGCCGTTATGCAAAAAAGGAGCCCGGTCAAAGCCGTGTGTTCCGGATTGGAGGGAAGGTTTGCGCGATGTCCGGTCTGCCGGCCACGCAGGGAAGGAAGCTGTGATTCAACGCCTGTCTGATGGCGCAGAAAAGCAGCATGATGTCTGCCTTCCAATCGCTGTCAGCGAGCCTGTAAATCATCATTCTTGGCGATACGGACCAATCGGGAAAAGGGCAAAATAGTAAATAATGGTGATTGCAGCGGCACGTGGAGAGGGGTATTTTTGCATCGTTCTTACTAAAATCGATTATGAAGACAAAAATTGTATACTTACTGACTGCATTTGCCCTGACGGCTGTGTGTGCAGCATGTGGCAGCAAGGCTGCTTCTGACGGAACGGAGGAAGCATCGAAAGGCGCAGTCATGTTGATTGATGATGTTTTAGAACAGGCAGGCCAACTGGTTGGCGACACCATTCGCTTCGAGGGTGTCTGTACGCATATCTGCAAGCGCAGCGGGCGGAAAATCTTCCTCATGGGCAGCGATGATACGAAGACACTGCGTGTCGAAGATGCCGGTCTGGGTAAGTTCGACCCGCGCTGTGTGAATCATGTGGTCTGTGTGACCGGTGTGCTGCGCGAACAGCGTATTGATGAAGAGTATCTCAAGTTTCAGGAATCGCTGCTTGAAGAACAGGCCGCAGGTCGGCTTGAGGGACAGGCAGGCGGGTGCGAAACAGAGCAGAAAGCTCGACAGGAGACGGCTTCCACACCCGAACAGCGCATCGCAGACATGCGTGCCAGGATAGCCGAGCGCGAACAGCAGGAAGGCAAGGCCTATCTGTCGTTCTACTTTGTTGATGCCGTTGCATACGAGATAGCCGAGAAATAAGCCGGCAGACCTGTATGGCTGCGGCGGTCGACGTGCCGGCGCTGCCGGTGGCCGACGTTTCATTACAGACGATAACACGATAATGATAGAATTTAACGACATCACCCATTACTATGGCAAGCGCCTGATATATGAGCATCTGACGTTCAGCGTCCCAGAGGGGCGCATCATGGGGCTGCTTGGCAAAAACGGAACGGGCAAGACCACGGCTATCAATATCCTGAACGGATTCTTGAAGCCTCAGCAAGGTCAGTGCCGCATACTTGGGCATGATGTACGACAGATGCCTCCTGAAGTGCGTCAGCGCATCGGAATGCTGATAGAGGGGCACGTGCAGTACAGTTTTATGAATGTCCGCCAGATAGAACGGTTCTATGCTCCCTTCTATCCGCGCTGGAACAAAGACGTGTACTATCAGCTGATCAGCCTGCTCCATATAGAGGAAAAACAGCCTTTGTCACACATGTCGTGTGGGCAACGTTCGCAGGTGGCACTCGGACTGATTCTGGCGCAGGATCCGGACGTGCTTATCCTTGACGACTTCTCACTCGGGCTCGACCCCGGCTATCGCCGGCTGTTTTGCGAATATCTGCACGACTTCGCCAAGCGCGGAAGCAAGACGGTGTTCCTCACATCGCACATCGTTCAGGATATGGAACGTCTCGTAGACGACTGCATTATACTCGATTACGGACATATCGTCACACAGATGCCTGTGAAGCAGCTGTTGGACACGATTCGCGTCTACACCTTCACCACAGACAAGGAGACACACCTGACGGATGCCGACCTTTACCACCCGAGTCAGTTGCATGACCGCGTGGAGTTCGTGTCTTTCCTCAACGAAAACGAAGTAGCAGCCCGACTGGCTGCACAGGGAGTCGCCTACGACCACCTGGAGGCACGGCAGGCATCGCTCGAAGATGCGTTCATCGGACTGACGGGCAAGTATTGAACAATTAGACAGAAAGCAATCGTATAACCATCATATTCTTGTTGATGCTCAAATCACTCTTCTATAAAGAATGGCTCAAGACACGCCGCCTTTTAGCCGGATGCCTGACGGTGCTGGTGGTGCTGAATTTATATTGCATGCTCAACGTGAACCACATCGTCGAACTCAAAGGGGCAGCACATATCTGGCTGGTGGCCATCACCAATGATGCTGTCTTTGTGCAGATGATGCAGTATGTGCCTCTGATAATCGGCATCTTGTTGGCTGTGGCGCAGTATGTTCCTGAAATGCATCAGAAACGCATCAAACTGACGCTACATCTGCCCGTATCGACGACCCGCTCGGTAGGGAGTATGCTGCTCTACGGCTGGGTGATGCTGTTGGTGCTGTATGTGCTGAGCGTATTGCTGATGTCAGTGTGGCTGCACGCCGTGTTCGCATCGGAGATAGTCATGCATATTCTGCTCACCACACTGACGTGGTACGTCGCAGGTCTGCTGGCCTATCAGCTCACGGCATGGATCTGTCTGGAGCCGACATGGAAACGTCGCGCATGGAGCATCGTGGTGGCTGCAGCTCTGCTGCGCATGTGCTTCATGACCGATAAGCCGGAGGCATACAACGGCATGCTGGTCGTGCTGCTGTTGCTCGCGCTGATATGTACGACATGGCCCTTTATCAGCATACAGCGTTTCAGGGAGGGCAGGCAGTGACTGTTGCTGCCGGTGCCCGTTGCAGCACGTTTATGAATCAAATAGTCTGGACTTCAATAACCGATATCGACAATGCTTCGATTTGCTAAAATATCACTCCTCACCGTGGTCTGCCTGTTGGTAGTATGGATTCTGCCGTGGCTGTACGACCTCGCCACAAGCAAGCGCATGAACAGTCCGTTTGTGATGTACAGCGCTGTGGCCGGAGACTTTTTACTCACCGACAACTCCGTCAAGCCTTCCGTGACTACAGACCTGCAGGGACGTGTGTATGACGGACGCGAACGCGACAGCCTGTGCCCGATGTTCTTCTACCGCCAGCTGTTGGCACAGGAACGTCTTCCGGACACGCTGTTCGGTCAGCCTGTTACGCCCCGGCTGCTGCAGCAGACAAATTTCACTTTCCGAATATCCCCGGCTGAGTTGAATGCCACTCATGTCGCACTCTATCCGCTCTTGGAATCAATGCCGGATCGGGTGGACCTGGCGATGCCGGATGATGTGTTCCGTATCACAAATCGTGGCCTTGAGTTCATAGACATGGAGACCAATCGGGTGAACGAGGAAAAATCGGAGAGATTCACAGACATGCTTCAGCGCAAGGACTTCTGCTTTCCGGCCACACAGGTCGTAGGCAACCCGACGGCGCGCAAAGAGTATGACGAAGGTTATCTGCTTGTTGATGAAGCCGGCCATCTGTTCCACCTTAAACAGACCTGTGGCCGCCCGTATGTACGCCGGATTGAACTGCCCGACAGCGTCAAGATTGATGCTATGTTCCTGACAGAGTTCCCGTCACACAAAACGCTTGCATTCTTCACAGATATGCGCGGAGACTTCTACGTTCTTGAAGCGGCCGAATATCAGGTGCACCGGGTTCAGATTCCGCAGTATGACGCACACAGTTGTCCGATGATGATCATAGGCAATATGTTCGATTGGACCATCCGGATTGATGAACGCAGCTGCACGCGTTTCTATGCCGTCAATGCGTCGGACTACACATGCATCAAGTCACTCACTATTGACGATGAGGTCTTGCCGGCCGATCGCATGGGGCGTTGGCTGCTCCCGCTTCGTCTGCGCCTCTTGTCACCGACACACCCGCAAGTCTCACCGCGTCTGGGCCTGTCCTTCAACGAGTAGTGCTGCGTACTGCATCGCAGACCGTCAGGAGTGAACGAAAGAACTTTATAACAATATCAATTATAACAAATTACGTATGAAGAAACTTTTTACATTAATCGCAGCGGCACTTGTTAGCTCGACTGCCGTTTGGGCCGATGGCGCCAAATATCTATGGTCATCGCCCTTCAATTCAAATGACACCAAAGAGAAGGGGACAACCTACATCTACTCTATGGAGAAGACCGCAGACAACTGTGTAGTCACCCTGACAAACTTCGGCTCCAACGGTATCCCCAACACGACCAATACGGACAGTTTGCTCGAGGCAGCCACCTTCCTTGGACAGTCCTATTTAGGTGAGCCCCTTGAGAATGCATCACAGATGTCTTACAATGTTGCTCTGACCAAGTTTAACGGAGCCGGTAAAGTAAAATGGTCTGTGTATAGTGATAGAGGCTACATCGACGAACAAAAATCGCGCGTGGCTCCCACGAGCGATGGTGGTGTGGTAGTGATGCTGAAACTCAAAATCGGCAACGGAACCAATCTGGAAGAAAACGCCTATCTCACCCGCCTGCACTTTGTAGACGGCAATGGAGTGGAGCTTGACAGCCTTGTACAACGTGTGCCTTGGCATAGCGTACCTGCACTTGACGGTGTCAAGCGTTGGCATGCGTTAATGTTCAAGGTTAGTGCCGCCGGCCGGCTCGAATGGTCAAAATTCTATGAGAACCCCAAGAATCTCACCACCGAGTTCTGGAAATTTGTCGGGATGGTTGTCGACGCAAACGACAATATCTATCTGTCGACCCTGCTTGCTGTCAACAGCGAACTTCCTCTGACAAGCACCGATACGATAAAGACTCCCTCGGGCCATGCACAACTGGCAGTTATCAAGTTTGATGCACGCGGCAACTACCTCAAACACGTATTGACCGATGGCGTACAGGTATCAGATGGCAATGCAGCCATGAACATTAACGAGAACAATCTCTATCTGACATTCCATCCGGTAGCATCAAAAGGATTGACATTGACGTTTGGCGATGCCTCATTCCTCTTTCCCGATGACAAATCGACCAATGAACTGCTTATCGCACGTGTTGACAATGACTTGAATGTACAGTGGATCAGTGGTGCTCCTATTTCAACGGCAACAATTCAACTTCGCTCAATCCTTGTGGATGGCGGGAGTGTATATGTCGCTGGCGGTCTGAACGGTGTGATAACATTGCCCAACGGTGTGACTACCGGACGTGCAAAGGCTTACGGCACATTCATTGTGCGCGCCAACGCTTCAGACGGCGTGTACACGAATGGCGACTATTACGAAGGCACGGCTATCAACTCGGCAACTGACATTGCAGTTCGCGACGGCATCGTTTACCTGTATAGCTATGACTATGGCAATCCGAATGTTGCGGGAGGCCTTCCGACACGCTGGTCGTATGGCATAGAAACCTACGATGAGAATCTGAATGCCGGCCCGAAATATGATCTTGCTACCGTTACAAATCTGGGAACGATGGCCATGGCCATGGCCGTTTCCAGCGAGCTTCAGTTTATTGGTGATACGCTGATAGTCGCCGGACGTTATGGCCGTAACTCGCAGGTGCTGACCATCAACCGTGCGGAAGAAACATCGTATGTCAGCCCTGTATTCAACTCACTTGCTGTCGCCCATGTGATGTCGCCTATCTACAAGGCTACCGGTCGTCCTAATTCAGACGAAATGGGTGTCGTTGATGGTGGCGGTATTTTTGAGAAAGACTCAATGGTAACCTTTACTGCATCAGCCAAGGAGAACTACGTGTTTGTTCGTTGGAGCAATGATATGACGGACTCTACCATTACGGTCCCTGTGACTGCTCCGCTGAATCTGACGGCCATCTTTGCAAAGGCAGAGAACAAGGTTGAAGCCAAGACCGAAGACGAAAACATGGGTACAGTGTGCGGCTCCGGAACCTATGCAGGCGGTGCTTCTGCTACATTGACGGCTGAAGCCAAAGAGGGCTATCATTTTGTGGCATGGAGCAATGGACTGACCGACAGTTCCATCACCATTATTGTCGAGTCTGATACGACCGTCACGGCCAGCTTTGCTATCAATCAATATGAGGTGACGCTGAACGTTAACGACGCTGCAATGGGTAGTGTATCGGGTGCCGGTACATATAATCACCAAAGTACTGCAAATATCAAGGCTGAAGCCAACGAGGGTTATTTCTTTGTTTCGTGGAGCGATGGTGTAACAGATGCCGAGCGCACCATCACTGTGACAGAAGATATTGAACTTACCGCAGTCTTCGACAAGGACCGTTCAGCCCTTTCTGAAGCTCAGCTGCTTGCACGCATCGCTGTGGATCATGGCTATCTGCGTGTTGACAATGTGATGATGCAGCCGGTAGCTATTTACGATGTGAACGGCCATCTCATCAAGCATGCCGCAGAGGCTCAGGTAGAGGTATACCTGCCGGCTGGTATTTATATCGTTTCAACTGATGGCCAATCGGTTAGAGTAGTGGTTAAGTAAACCGTATTTGTCTCTGATTCAAATATAACTGCGAGGGTAGTATCTGTTTGGATGCTACCTTCGCATATGTCTTTTATAATACAGGATATGCATAGTGGAAAGAAATTTTGGGTGTTGCTGCTCATGATGCTGTCTGTCCGGTTTGTCTCGGCCGATGATGTTAAGTTTGGCTGGTTTGCTCCCTGTTGGACGGATGATGATGCAGAGAAGGCGCAGACAATGGGCTATGTGCTCAAGCGTGCGGCTGACAACAGCCTTTATGTGATGTTTGATATAGGGTCGCATGGTGACAGTCTTTCGACCAATTTCAATGAGCGTATGGAGCCGGATCACTTCATGGGACATGAGTTCTGGGGGCCGCGTTATCGGGGTACAGGCTACAATTACAATCTGGCAATTATCAAATTTGATGCGTCAGGAAAGTATTTGTGGTCTGTTCAGTCGACGCAGGGCGATGTGGATGTGGCTCACAGTGTGATGGAGATTCTTCCGGACGGCACCCTGATGCTTGCTGTCACAGCGCGTCACACAGATACTGTGGCAGGGCTTGATGAACGGGTGCTCAAGTTGCAGGGTGCTACGGGACTGGCGGATACGCTGACCTACACCCTCCCGTTTCATTATGCCACAAACTCAACGAGGGGGGCATCCCGATTCTATCATTCGGCACTGATTCGTATTGGCCGTGACGGACAGATTCTGTCGGGATCTCCGTTGATTGAGCATCCGGATCAACATGACACATCTGTCGCAGAAGGCGGTACGACATGGAATTTCATTGATCTTGTGACGGATGGCAGAAGTGCTTATCTGCTCGGCCGTGTTTATCGGCCGCTGACATTGGGCGGTGTGACGATTGACCCAATGCCGCAGGGGGAGAGTCTTTTTCTTGCCAAGTTTGACCAGCAGTGGAACTGTCAAAAATACATTGTCACTTCGGGCATCACGGCGAACTCACTGAATACAGCCCTTACTTTTGCCGATGACGACCATCTGTATGTGGCAACAAACACGCGCAACAAGCCTGTTCCGTCGACGTTGTATTTCGGCAACGCGTCCTGTCAGCAGGCCGACACGACGTATAGCGTCTATATGGCACGCGTAGACACGACTCTCGGGGTTGATTGGCTCCGTGAAGTTCCGGGAGTGATAGATGCCGGTCAGAACAGCATTCAGGTCAAGAGCATCGTGGTGGATAACGGGCAGATTTACGTTTCGGGAGGAATCCAGGGCGGACTTCAACTGCCGGACACGGTGCTGCATAACGCCACGGGGAAGTATCAGAACTTTATCCTGAAAGCATCAGCTGCTGACGGAATGGTGCAGAAGGCAATCATAGCCAACAATGTTAATGGAATAAACCTGTCAACAGCCGTGTTGGCACGCGACGGACTGATTTATAAGTATGGCTATGACTTCTCAGGCAGTCCGTATACGCACGGCGTGGAGGTGTATGATGACGATCTGAACGCAGGACCTGTCTATCCGTTGGTGACGAGGGGCGGATTCAGCGTGAGCGGTGCGGCTGTTTTTGTGGATGACACCCTTGTCGCCATCGGACGCTACTATAAGAATCAAAAGCCCGTCCTGACCTATGCTCCGGCCTCTGAGGCATACTCATACAAGATCAATACGGCATACGTAGCCGCGCACATCATGCCCGCTCTGTATCGTGTCCGTCTGTCAGTCGATGATGCCGCTCACGGATTTGTCACAGGCTCTGGAGTCTATGAAGCCGGGACCATCGTTGAGATAGCCGCTCATGCGGCAGACGGGTGGCATTTTGACCACTGGAGCGACGGCTCGACATCTGTCTACCGGCAGATTACGGCTGAAGAATCCATCAGTCTGACTGCCTATTTTGCTGTCGGTGCTTCGATTGACGAGCATCGGGCTGCCGACTGCATTCGTCTGGCCGACAGACATCTGAGCATTTTTGGAGTGCATGGACGCATCGACGTGTTCGACATGCTCGGACAGTGTGTCGCAAGGACTACGGACAATATGGAAGTCGACCTGCAACAGGGACTCTATGTTGTGGCTTTCCAGGGACAGGCTGTCAAGATTATCGTAGAATAGGTTTCTGACAGGGGCGGCCAGAAGTGGTGTCACCAAAAGGCTGCCTCTGCCGGTTCAGACCACAATTATCGTATCCATGAGACTCAATCTTCCAGCATCGCTCTGCTCTGTCTTTTTGCTGCTGTCGGTGCTTCCCGGATTTGTAAGGGCGCAGGAAATCGATCATAATCTGCCCGTGTATTATGAGCAGATGAAAGCGTCTGTGCATGATGCCGCCACGCAGCCGGCAGAAAATCCGATTGTGCGGCATGCTCGCCCCTGGCCGAAGGATACCGTGCCTGACATACAGGTGCACGCTACCGAACAGCGTGACGGATATGTCGCCATGCGAATCAGCTATCAGGTGTCGGCGTGGGCGCGTGTGTATGCCTACCTGCTGCTGCCCGACCATGAACCGGGTACACTCCTTCCTGCCGTACTGCTGCTGCACGATCATGGAGCACACTTTGAAATCGGCAAGGAGAAAGTCGTCCGCCCGATTACGGATGATACATTGCTGATGAGCGATGCCTACGCATGGGCAGCACGCTGCTATGACGGGCGTTTTATTGGAGACGAGCTGGCCGGGAGAGGGTATGTCGTTCTTGTGTCTGATGCCCTGATGTGGGGTGAGCGTCAAGCCGTTGGCGGCACGCGTTATGAACTCCAACAGGCTCTGGCATGCAATCTGATGCAGATGGGCTACAGCCTTGCAGGACTGATGCTGCACGATGATATACGGGCCGCCGGAGTGCTGTCGACACTAGACGTGGTTGACACGAAAAGAATCAGCGCCGTGGGCTATTCTATGGGGGCGTATCGTGCATGGCTGCTGGCAGCATCTTGTCCGGTGGTGACCTCGTGTGCAGCCGTTTGCTGGATGTCAACCAACGATCAGCTGATTCGTGTGGACAACAATCAGACGAAGGGAGGCTCTGCATGGTCGATGTTCATCCCGGGCCTCCTGTCTGTCCTTGACTATCCCGAACAGGCCGCCCTGGCCTGTCCTAAGCCGATACTGATAATCAATGCGACAGACGACAGGTTGTTTCCGCTTGAAGGCGTACGGTCGGCATACGCACGCATGCATCAGCTCTGGCAGGCGGCTACCGGTGAAAAAACGGTCATAAAAAGCGGCCGGCAGAAAGTCCGCCCGGATGCTTCCTTGTGGATGCAGACCGGAACCTTGTGTACACACCTTGTGGAAGGCAGGCACGTGTTTGACAAAGATATGCAGCAGGAAGTTTTCGACTGGCTGATGCAGCAATAGCGAATACGCACGCCGGCGACCAAAAGAACAAAGCATTCGCCCCGAGGCAGCAGACTTATGACTGCTTTCGGGGCGAATGCTTTATGCGTGTCTGTTGGAGGAATGCTGTTACAGTGTGTGCCCGCTTAACAACCGCTCCAGTAAGCCGCGTACTTCAGATTGGCTCTCGCCTTCAACGGGAATAACGAG
>JAFUXZ010000104.1 GCA_017470795.1 Paludibacteraceae bacterium | reverse complement strand
GAACCGATGATGGCATTCAGCAGACCGCCCCCATTGCCGTTGATATAGAAATCGATGTTGGGCAAACTGGTCAGCATCTCCCACGACAACGAAGGTATTCCGCGCTTGAAGACGCTGTAAATCACACTGACAACAGCAAACAGCACCACTCCGACGGCAGCACACATCAGAACCTTGAAAACCGCTTCTTCGATATTCTTCGATTTAATCATACGTTGAATAAAAATAGGAGTTGGTACCGTTTATTCAGACAGACGCTCAATGCGGCGCAAGACGATGCGCGAAATCAAATTGAAAATCAAAACGACAAAGAACAGAATAAAGGCGGCAAACATCAGTGCACTCTCATACAACGGCACAGAGAGCATCTCGCCATAGTTGTTGGCAATCAGAGCAGGGATTGGATAGCAGGCGTCCAAGAGCGAGTGAGGTACGGAGGGCACATTGCCGCACACCATCAGCACAGCTATTGTCTCACCCAAAATACGGCTGATGGCCAAGGCTGTAGAAGCGATGATTCCGGGTGAACTCTTGCGCAGCAAGACGCGCTTGATGGTCTGCCACTTGGTTGCTCCCAATGCCATGGAAGCCTCGCGATAGTCCTGTGAGACATTGTTGAACAATTCGATGAACAACGAAATCAGCAGAGGCAAAATGCTGACTCCGACAACAATACCGGCGGCAAGGACTGTATATCCGCTGTTGTTTTCCACAAAATGGGGGGCAATCGTATGACTCACCCACGGAACGATGACAAGCGTCCCCCATACACCAAATATGACGGAAGGAAATCCGGCCAGGATATCCAATACCGGAAAGACAAACTTCTTGACTCTTGAATGACTGTACTCCGTCAGGAAGAGCGCAACCAACAGAGATATGGGCAAGGCCAACAGAATGGCGAACAGCGTCACCCAGACCGATCCCATGAGGAACGGGAAGAAGCCGAAATGATTATCGGAAGGTTTCCACGAACTGTCTGTGAGCAGGTCGCGCAGACTGTGCGTGGCTAAAATAGGTTCTGACTTCAAGTATAAGCCGACGAACATAATCACGAGCATCACCAATGACGACACCGTCAGCACGGTCATAATATCGCGTGCGGCATGCTCCTTTATGATGCGTATGTTTAATGACATAGGCAGTCAGTGTTCGTCCGTCTAATTCTCGGCTTTGACCTCATCCTGTTCTGCCACAGCTATGCTTTGCAGGCCGCGATGAATTTTGTCTTCTTCCAGCGTGACAAAACCGGCCTCCTTGCTGAATTGTTGACCTTCAGTCAGGACATAGCGCAGAAAATCAATGACCACTTCCTTTTTCGGCTTGCCGTTGCTGACAAGATAAAGGTCACGTGCCGGAGGAGCCGGATACAGACCCTGGGCTATAGCCTCAACGAGCTGATCCTTCGTATCATATATGCGCTCCTCAGCATCTATGCGCCCGTTGCCATTGACATCGATAGGCAGTATAGCCAACTTTGCGTGCGGCTTGCGCGTGTTCTCATCGTACGCATATCCGATGTTGTTGAAACCGATGCCATTCACATCGTCCTGAACAGCCTTTGCCAAACCCGGATCGCCATTGACAGCCGTACCGCCCAGGTCTTCTTGACGTGAATCAAACCATAACGCCCACGTTTCTGCCGCACCACATGCATCGCTTCGCGTATACACATTAATCGGAGCATCGTTTGCCGTTCCGAGCAGTTCGCCCCACGTCTTCAGATCCTGCTTTACCCAGAGACGATATGCAGCCTCACGCGTCAACCCCTTTTCAAGCAAAGCCGCCAAAGCCGGATTGTCGGCATTTACAGTCGGAACTACCGCGTCCTTGACTACCGCAATGGCAAATGCGCCGCCCTTTGTCTCTTCGGGACGTATCTCGCGCGATACCATCCCCAAATCTACCTGATTGGCCAAAACATCAGTCACACCCTTTCCTGCACCTCCTTGAGAGACATCGATCTTGACCTCAGGGTGCAGCTTCATATAACCATCTGCACATTTGATGACAAACGGGTTCAGGGCAAAAGCACCGGATATTGAAATCTCGTTCTCATTGTTTCCGCCACATGAGGTCATCGACAATGCTGTCATCATAATTCCTGCGACAAGCAGGCATACTGTTGATTTCTTCATTTTATTTCATTTGAAGGTTATACGAAAGGATTACTCCAAGAGGCTCATCTACAAGTCAATGTCGCTGATGCAGGCCGCACTCGCGATGTTCAGGACTCTCCCACCACCAGCGCCCGGCTCTGACATCTTCGCCCGGCTTGATGGCACGCGTACAGGGCTCGCACCCGATACTCGGGTATCCACGATCATGCAGCTTGTTGTAGGGCACATGGTTTTGCTTGATATAATCCCATACCTGCTGCTCCGTCCAATTGATTAGCGGATTGATCTTGATCATGTTGTGCATTCCATCCCACTCGACAACCTGCATGTCCTTACGGGTCACACTCTGCTCACGGCGCAAGCCACAGATCCATGCATCAAGCCCCTTGAACGCGCGTTGCAAAGGCTCCAGTTTGCGAATCTGGCAACAGCGATGTCGGCTCTCAATACTGGTATAGAATAGGTTGATTCCTTCCTCACGTACCATCTGCTGCACACGCTCATAGTCCGGAAAAAACACTTCGATAGGCACTCCATACTTAAGTGAGGTCGTATCAATCAGTTGGTATGTCTCGGGGAAAAGACGTCCGGTGTCAAGTGTAAAAATGCGCGTATGCTTCGACAACTGCACAACCATGTGCGTAAGCACCTGATCCTCGATGCTGAGACTTGAGGAGAGTGCTATCCGATCTTTATACTGCTCAACAAAATAGCTCAACACCTCAACCGGATCGGCATTGCAAAACCGATGGTTTAATTGCTCGATCTGCTCGTGGTCCGGCATTGCCGGACGATTTTGCTGCTGCTCTGCCATTACGCTTCTCCCTTAATCATTCCGGCTCCAACGGTTTCGTTCGTGTCCGGGTCAATAAATATCACGCTCCCGGTAATCCGGTTGTCCTGATAGGCATCGAAGACCAATTGATTGGCCGTATGTACCTCAACTTCGGCTATATCATTCATTTTTATCTCGGCAACGGACTCGGTCTCAAGCGTATTGATATTTCGCCGATAGTTGATGCTTCTCACTATGCCCAGCGTCTCGAATGTAGACTGACGAATGATGTACTTGCCACGCGGCACAAGACTTTGCTCGTTAAACCAGCAGATGTCCATCAGTAAGTCCTGACCGACCTTGGGCTGTGCTTCGTCAGCGCGCACAATCATGTCGCCACGCGATATGTCAATATCATCAGCCAGAAGCAGAGTAACGCTTTCCGGAGCATAGGCTTCCTCAAGTTCGACATCGGACTGCATAACATGTGTCACGCAGCTTTCCAGCCCTGATGGCAGTACACGTACCGGGTCACCTTTGCGAATCAGTCCACTGGCCACACGACCGGCATATCCACGGTAATCCGGGAAGCGGTCACTGATGGGACGAATAACGTACTGCACAGGATAACGCATCGGCCGTGTGTCAAGATGCTGGTTAATCGGAACGGTCTCCAACATTTCAAGCAACGACGGACCTTTATACCACTCCATGTTCTGACTCCGATTGACCACATTATCGCCCAGTTTCGCACTAATCGGAAGGAACTCTGAATGCCGGATGTTGAGCACGGCAG
>JAFUXZ010000103.1 GCA_017470795.1 Paludibacteraceae bacterium | reverse complement strand
GAGCGCCTTGCCCGGTACGATCAGCACGTCGTTGACTTCCTG
This sequence comes from Paludibacteraceae bacterium, assembly GCA_017470795.1. Classification (GTDB taxonomy): domain Bacteria; phylum Bacteroidota; class Bacteroidia; order Bacteroidales; family Paludibacteraceae; genus RGIG4928. The sequence goes on along the minus strand of JAFUXZ010000103.1, from coordinate 1,466 downwards.
CGTGTAGATCGTCACGCTGGCTGTCAGGCCGGGTTTGAGCTTGAGGTCTTCGTTCGGGGCGTTGATGACAACCTCGTAGGTGACGACGTTGTTGGTCGACGTGGCTTCCTGACGCACCTGTACCACCTCACCGTCGAACATCTCGCCCGGGAAGGCATCGACCGTGAAGGTCACGCGCTGCCCCTCGGCTACCCCTCCGATGTCGGCCTCGTCAACGTCGGCGATCACGCGCATGCGGGTCAGGTCTTCGGCGATGATGAAGAGGGTCGGCGTGTTGAATGAGGATGCGACGGTCTGTCCTTCCTCCACCGACTTGCTCAGCACCACGCCGTCTATCGGCGCATAGATTGGGGCATAGCCGAGGTTGGTCTGCGCCTTGGCCACATTGAGCCGGGCAACTTCGAGGCTGTTCTTCGACCGCTGATAATTGTAGTGGGCCTGGTCATACTCGCTGTCGCTGATCAGCTGCTTGTCATGCAGCTCTTTGATGCGGGTGTACTCTTTGAGCTGATAGTCGTATTCAGTCTGACAGGTCGACAGATTGGCCTGCTGTGCCTTGAGTTCGTTTTGCAGATTCACTTTGTCAAGCTCCGCAATGACCTGTCCTTTTTGCACCTGACTGTTGTAGTCGACGAAAATCTTGTTGACGATTCCCGATACCTGTGTGCCGACTTCGACCTGCGTGATGGGCTCTATTGTGCCGGTGGCGGTGATGCTGCTGCTGATGGAGCCGCGTATAACCTCGGCAGTGTTGTAGGTCACTTCAAAGGGGCGTTTGTGTCCGAACAGAAGCCAGGCGGCTATGGCGGCAGCAACGGTTATAATCAGGATGATGATGACTTTCTTTTTCATGGGGGTGATGTTTCATTGGGCGTAATGTTGTAGTAATCCGGCGTAGTACACGGCCATGTACTTGGCCTGCAGCGTCCGTTGCTGTGCACTGAGCAGCTGTGTATGCTGGTTGAGCAGGTCTGTGGCGGTGGCACGTCCGACCCTGAACTGTTCCTGCGTCAATTCGTAGCCTGCCTGTGCGGCCTGCTGTTCGGCCCGCGCGGCAATGAACTGCTGCTGCGCGTTCCGGGCGTTCAGCCACGTCGTTTCGATGGTGCGCCGCAGGTCTTTGAGTGCCGACTCGCGCGACAGTTGCGCCATACTCTGCCGCAGCTGTGCTTTCTCCACGTTTGAGCGTGTCTGACGCCCCTGCAGAATTGGGACGTTGAGCGACAGTCCTGCGGTGTTGCTCCAAGAGTTTTTCATCTGCTCGGCAAAGGTGTAGTCGGATCCGGTGCGGAAGCCGACGCCTGTTCCGGCAGAGAGTGAGAGTGTGGGGTAGTAGCCCGAGCGGGCGATGCCGAGCCCGTGGCGTGCGTTCTCAATCTCGAGTTCGGCGCTCCTGATCTCGGAGCGGTGAGCCACGGCCTGGCTGTAGATGGACTCCAGTTGTGGAATCGGACGGAGAACCTGCT
>JAFUXZ010000102.1 GCA_017470795.1 Paludibacteraceae bacterium | reverse complement strand
TGTATATCGGTGTAGGTATTACATAGAGGCAACGATTGAGGATTTGAAGTTCAAAATCGGTCCAAAGTCTTTTTATCAGACGAATACAGATCAGGCTCTGGAGCTCTATCGGGTGGTACGCAAGTTTGCTTGTCTCGAAGGCGATGAACTGGTGTTTGATCTTTATACCGGAACCGGCACGATAGCTAACTTCCTTGCACGCCGTGCGCGTCAGGTAATCGGGATAGAATACGTGCCCGAGGCGATTGATGATGCACGTATCAATGCGTCTCTGAATCATCTGGACAACACGCTATTCTATGCCGGTGATATGAAAGATGTGCTGACCCCGGCGTTTATTGAACGTCATGGGCGTCCAGATGTAATTATCACTGATCCTCCGCGTGCCGGCATGCATGAAGATGTGGTGCACACCATATTGTCTGCAGCCCCCAATCGTATTGTTTATGTAAGTTGCAATCCGGCAACGCAGGCACGTGATTTGCAGTTGATGGACGAAAAGTATCGTGTAACGGCAGTTCAGCCGGTCGACATGTTCCCACATACGCACCATGTGGAAAACGTTGTCTGTCTTGAGCTACGTTAGATTCTGAATGACGGTCCGTTGTGTCAACATGGCGTCTGTTCGATGTGTCCCTCGCTGACGTTGAAGATTTTCTTTTCCTCTTGTACTTGTTGGAGTGCTTCGAGCAGGTGACTGCGATCGGTGTCTGTGATAAAGATCTGTCCAAATTGCTCGCTGCTTACCAAGCGGATAATCTGGTTCATACGGTGTGTGTCCAGCTTGTCAAACAGGTCATCAAGAAGCAGGATGGGCTTGATGCCTAAAGTCTGTTGGAGGAAATCGAACTGAGCAAATTTGAGTGAGATGAGATATGTCTTTTGTTGCCCTTGTGATCCTACGCGTTTGATGGGCCACTCGCCAAGCTGCATCTCAAGATCGTCTTTATGTATCCCCTGTGATGTCCATCCGAGGATATAATCTCGTTCTCGTGTTTGCCGTAAGGATTCTCTGAGGTTGCGGTTTTGGAGTTGTGACTGATAGTGGAGCGATACCGTTTCAGCGTTATCAGCAATGCTGTCATAGAATTTCTGGAATCGTGGCACGATCTGTTCGATGAAAGCCAACCGGCGTTCGAATATGTATCCGGCATGGGCATCCATCACGTCTTCGTATACCTCCATTGCCGATTCATCAGGCCGTGTTTCTTGCTTCAGCAGGGCATTGCGCTGTTGTACTGCGTTGTTGTATATAAGCAGATGCTGCAGGTATCTTTTGTCGTATTGTGAAATGATGCTGTCCATGAATCTGCGCCGTTCCTCTGACCCCTCGCCAATGATCGATATGTCATTGGGAGAAATGAGTACGAGCGGGAGCAGTCCGATGTGCTCTGACAGACGTTCATATTCATGCTTGTTGCGTCGGAAATGCTTCTTCTGCCGCCGTTTGACTGAACAACTGATTTCCTCTTTGTGTGAGTCAAGGTCATACTCGCCCTGTATCATGAAGAATTCCTGATCGTGTTTGATGTTTTGTGAGTCGATATTAGCTTGACGGCTCTTGCAAAACGATAGGTAGTATATGGCATCAAGTACATTAGTCTTTCCTTGACCATTCAGACCGACAAGACAGTTGATGCCGGGACAGAATTGCAGTTGGGCATCCTCGATGTTCTTGTAGTTGAGCAGTGTCAGTTGTTCAAGCGTTATCTGTGACATGTACAGGGGAGGGTTTTGTTGTTTGTCAGATGCAAATTTCGTCAAAAAACTTTAGGTCCGCAACTACTGTTTTGTCATGGAGGGCAGTCGGACCGCTTCTGACCGATTTTACTGACTTCCTGCTGTCGGAGAGCAGTGCAGGTAAACTAAAAACAACGAGCCGACCATGTTCTGTGCATGATCGGCTCGCCTTTTGTTGTGTATGTTGGGCTTACTTGTTTACGCGGAAGCGTTCATTGCCGTTTTGCAGGAAGTCGACAATCTGTCGGGCAGCTGCAATGCCTGCATTGATATTGGCCTCTGCGGTCTGTGCGCCCATTTTCTTTGGGGTGCTGAAGTAGCGGTTAGCATACTTCTCTTTCATCACAGCATCGCATGCCGGCATCACGTCAGTCACGTATTTCAGATCCTGACGCTCATCCATCAACTGTAGCAGTTCGGGTTCGTTGATAACTTCCTTACGTGCGGTGTTAACCAGTAATGCGCCCTTGGGCATCTGCTTGAGCAGATTGTAGTTAATGCTGTTGCGTGTCTGGTCGGTGGCAGGAATATGGAGCGATACAATCTGGCATGAGCGATAGAGTTCTTCGGCTGAATCTACAGCCTTGACTCCGTCTTTCTCAATGACGTCTTTGGGGCAGAATGCATCGTATGCCATGACGTTCATGCCAAATCCTTTGGCAATGCGTGCTACGTTGCGTCCAACGTTACCGTATGCATGGATGCCGAGGGTCTTGCCCATCAGTTCACAGCCGGAGGTCCCGTTGTAGAAGTTGCGGACAGCATAGACCATCATGCCGAGGGCGAGTTCGGCAACAGCGTTTGAGTTCTGTCCGGGGGTGTTCATCACGCATACGTGATGTGCAGTGGCAGCGTCAAGGTCCACATTATCGTATCCGGCACCGGCGCGAACCACTATTTTCAACTGTTTGGCAGCGTCAAGAACCTCTGCATCAACCTTGTCCGACCGGATGATGAGTGCATCGGCGTCTTGGACGGCATCAAGCAGTTGTTGGCGTTCTGTGTATTTCTCAAGAAGTGCAAGTTCCATGCCTGCAGCTTCTACCTCTTTGCGGATGCCTTCAACAGCTATGGGCGCAAAGGGCTTTTCTGTTGCAACTAATACTTTCATGTCTTCAACTAATGATGTGAGAAAAATGGCGGTTTGCTGGGCCTGTTTCCGTGGTAGGATGTACGAATAACCCATCTGCAACCTTGTTTTAAGTGTTTCTCCAGAAGTTTAGTGCTTGCGTTCGAACTCGTTCATGCAGTCAACCAAAGCCTTAACGGACTCTATCGGGAGTGCGTTGTAGCATGATGCACGGAATCCGCCGACGGAGCGGTGTCCCTTGATACCGACCATGCCGTGTTCGGTGGCAAACTGCATGAAGTCGGCTTCCAGTTCCTTGTATTCCGGTTTCATGACGAAGCAGATGTTCATGCGCGAGCGGTCTTCAGCCTTGACTGTTCCGACGAACATGCGGCTCTTGTCGATAGCGTCGTAGAGGAGGTTGGCTTTTGCGATGTTGCGTTCTTCTGCGCCTTTCATGCCTCCATTGGCTTTGAGCCAGCGGAGCGTGAGCATGGCGGTGTAGATGGGCAGCACAGGAGGCGTGTTGAACATTGAGCCGTTCTGCACGTGTGTACGATAGTCCAGCATCGTCGGGATGGGACGGCTGACGTGTCCCAACAGGTCTTCTTTGACGATGACGAAGGTCACACCGGCCGGTGCGAGGTTCTTCTGTGCTCCTCCGTAGATCAGCCCGTATTTGCTCACGTCAACCGGGCGGCTCAGAATGTCTGATGACATGTCGGCTACCAATGGTACGGGGGAGTCCATGTCGGTGCGGATTTCGGTTCCGTAGATGGTGTTGTTGGTCGTGATGTGGAAGTAGTCGGCATCTGTCGGAATCTGATAGTCCTTGGGGATGTATGTGTAGTTGGCATCTTTTGATGAAGCAACCTCAACTGCATCGCCGAATAAGCGGGCTTCTTTGAGGGCTTTGTTGGCCCATGTGCCGGTATTCAGATAGGCCGCCTTCTTTTCCATCAGGTTGTAGGGAACCATGCAGAACTGCAGGCTGGCACCACCGCCCAGGAAGATGACAGAATAGCCTTCCGGAATTTCAAGAAGTTCCTTGAACAGGGCTACGGCTTCGTCAACCACAGGCTGAAAATACTTGGCGCGGTGGCTGATCTCAAGAATTGAAAGACCTTCGCCTTGAAAGTCCAAAACTGATTGCGCTGTTTGCTCAATCACTTCACGTGGGAGGATTGACGGGCCGGCATTGAAATTGTGCTTCTTCATAATTATGAGCGTTAATAAGTTGTTAGGAGGTGTTAATTTGTTACGTATGTTCTCTTTGTGTTTAACGTGGTCTTCCGATTAGTATTTATACTGCTTCTCGGCATGCCGCAAAGTTAGCGTCTTTTTTGAAATAGGCAAGCATACGAAAGAAATCGGTGAAAAATTATTATCTGACACTTTAACACATAGGGGATAACCTGTACTTTTGCAGTATCATTCACAGTGCATTGTATATGATTTTTGATAACAGCCGTGTCAGGCGGCAGGACCGCCTGTTGAATCAGCAGCAGTCCATGACGCTGTTGCGCAGTGCAGAGTATGGCGTTCTGTCTATGGTGGACGGAGCGGGACAGCCGTATGCAGTACCTGTCAATTATGTGTGGGATGGGGCGGATGCTGTCTACATCCATTGTGCGCCGGAGGGTGAGAAACTGCGGGCCATAGCAGCACATCCTGAGGTGATGTTGTGCGTTGTCGGGGCGACGCATCTGATGCCGGAGCGGTTTACTACCGAATATCAGAGCATCCTCTTGCGTGGAGTGGCCCGTGTCGGATTGTCGGAGGTGGAGCGGCGTCATGCTTTGGATCTGTTGCTTGAAAAACTTGCGCCGCATCATAAACCGATGGGGCAGAAGTATGTTGACGGCAGTTTTCATCGTGTCGAGATAATCCGTATCGACCTCCTGAGTTGCAGCGGTAAACAAAAGAATGTCACACCACATCACAGTACATTATGATGAATCAGTTACCACAAGACCCTTTCATGCTGCTTTCGGCAGTCAACATGATGCTGCGCGACGGTGACTTTGAGTCGCTTGAAGATTTGTGTGCTTACTACGATGCTGACTTGCCGCAGCTCTGTGGGCAACTTCGTGCAGCGGGCTATGTCTATGATGAAGCACAGCGCCGCTTCAGGCCGTTGTGATTTTTCTGACAGCGGATGACATGCCTGTGTCTGCGGCCTGTTTCAGACCGGCAGATACATGAAAAACTACGGAGCATCTGGATTATTCCAAATGCTCCGTAAGTCGTATAAGCCGTGCTTACTCGATGCCGAGCGATGCTTTGATGCTCGGGATGAGGGCTTCTGCTGCTGCGTTGGCAGTGCGATAGTCATCGGCGGTCTGCATCTTACCCGGAATTTCAAGATAGAACTTGATTTTGGGTTCGGTGCCCGATGGACGGACGCTGACTTTCAGACCGCTGGCGGTGAAGTATTGTAATACGTTGGCCGTCTCGGGCATGTCGAGGTGCGTCTGGTTACCCTTGTCGTCGGTGGCGGTGAGGGTCTTGTAGTCCTTAATCAGTACGACGGGCGACCCTGCGATGTCGCGCGGCGGATTCTGGCGATAGTTGACCATCATCTGCTGGATCTCGTCAGCACCGCTCTTGCCGGGCTTTACAACGTTGATTGTAAATTCCTTGGAGAATCCGTACTCGAGGTAGATGCTCATCAGCAGGTCATAGAGCGACTTGCCCTGATCTTTGGCCCAAGCGCATATTTCAGCCATGAGTGAGCAGGCACTCACGCTGTCTTTGTCGCGCACGAAGTCTTCTGCCAGGAAGCCGAAGCTCTCCTCACCGCCGCCGATATACTGCTTCACGCCTTCGCGGTCGCGTATCTCTTTGGCAATCCACTTGAAGCCGGTGTAGCAGTCGAGCATTTCAACGTTTTTCTTCTCGGCGATGCGGCGAATCATCTCGGTGGTGACGATGGTCTTGACGATGAACTCATTGCCTTTCATCTTGCCCATGCGGATGCGGTTTTCGATGATGTAGTAGAGGAAAATCATGCAGGTCTGGTTGCCGTTGACGATGAACCACTCTCCCTTGTCGTCTTTGCAGGCAATGGCGATTCGGTCTGCATCGGGGTCGGAGGCAAGCACGAGGTCGGCGTCAAGCTTTTTGGCCAGATTGACGGCTAGTGTCATGGCTTCGGCGTTTTCCGGATTCGGACTGACCACTGTCGGGAAGTCGCCCGAACGCTGCATCTGTTCCGGTACGCAGTGAACATTTTCAAATCCCCACATCTTGAGGCTCTGTGGGATTCCGTTCATGCCGGTGCCATGGAGCGGGGTGTAGACGATGCACAGGTCTTTCTGACGGCGGATGCATTCAGGGTCTATTGACAGCGTGTGAACGAGGTTCCAATAGGTCTCATCTACTTCTTTACCGATGATGGTGACAAGTTGTTTGTTGCCTTCAAACTTGATGTCCTCTACGCGTACTGCATTCACGCAGTCGATGATGCCCTGGTCATGTGGGGTGAGCACCTGCGCTCCGTCTTCCCAGTAGGCTTTGTAGCCGTTGTATTCTTTCGGATTGTGGCTGGCGGTGATGTTCACGCCGCCCTGGCATCCGAAATGACGGATGGCAAACGAGGCCTCCGGCGTGGGGCGCATGTCTTCAAAGAGGTATACGTAGATGCCGTTGGCAGAGAAGATGTCAGCCGTGATTTCGGCAAAGCGACGGCTGTTGTTGCGGCAGTCGTGACAGACGGCAACGCTGATTTTGTCGCGGTCCTTGAAGTTTTTCTTCAGGTAGTTGGCAAAGCCCTGTGTGGCAGCACCGACGGTGTAGATGTTCATGCGGTTGGTGCCGGCACCCATGATGCCGCGCAGTCCGCCGGTACCGAATTCGAGCGTGCGGTAGAACGACTCGACCAGTTCGGTCTTGTCGTCAGCCTGCATCAGTTGGCGCACCTGTTGCTTAGTCTCTTC
>JAFUXZ010000101.1 GCA_017470795.1 Paludibacteraceae bacterium | reverse complement strand
CCGTTATCAGGCGGAGACGGTCGTCGATGAACCGCCCTGTTGCCGTAGCAAGCAGATTTTTGTCGATGACAGCGTCGGCATTGTACAACTCAACCAGCTTATCCAGTATGTCAATGGCCTTGCGAGGCGTAGGCGAAGTGGTGGAGATGGTCACAACGTTTGACTCGTCATTGACCTGTTGGGCGGTTATCCCTGACTGCATTGATTCTACCAGTGACGGGAGAGAGGGCGTCAAGATCTGGAATTCGTCTCCTTTGTTCAGCGGTTTGTTGACCAGCAGGCTGATATTGCCGAAAGGCATCTTAAGGGGTTGCTCCAAGGTTTTGACGTCGTATTTGTATTTCTCTCCGGCGTATTTGAGCTGCAGGTGATAGCCGTCTGATGTCTTTTCGATTCGCAGATTCACACCGGATTTCATCGTGTCGCAGAATTGTTCAGGATAGCGGATGTCTATTGTGTGCAGCGGATACTCTTCGACTTTGGTCCACCCGACGTATTTGAAGTAGCTGGTCTGTATGTCGAGTGTCCGAATAACCTGTTGCATGAGTGTTTTCGACCCGATGATGTGCAGCTCGTCGTTGACATGCTTTGAGCCCGTTATGATACCCAATGACTGCAGCATGCCTGACTCTGCACCTCCTCCGTCGCCCTCTTCACCACGAATCATGATTTTTGAGGACACGTTATACTTCGGACTTTGCGTCTTGAGGTATATGAAAGCCACCGCCATGCACACTACGATAGAGATGACGAACCAATACCAGTAGCGCAGATACTTGCGCAACACGTCACGTAGAACCAGCGTGTCGTTATTGTTGTCTAAGGTTTGAATTTGTTGAGGTTGCATGACTTTATTTAGACAGTGTGATAACCAGAGTTGTCACGGTTACGAGTGTTGAGATGATAGACAAGTATGTTCCGATGTTGGAAGAGGCAATGGCTCTGACCTTGTTGGGTGAGACATAGACGATATCGTTCTGCTGCAGGAAGTAGTAAGGTGACTTGAACAGTTCGTCGTCATTGAGATTCAGGCGGTGAAACTGGAGTTTACCGTTTTCTTCGCGAATCACAAGGACGTTGTCACGCTTGCCGTAGGGGGTGAGGTCGCCGGCAAGGCTGAGTGCATCCGGGATTGATACGCGCTCGTTGCTGATGGTGTACTGGCCGGGTCTGCTCACTTCGCCCATTACGCTCACTTTGTAGTTGACGTAGTTAATCGTAACGATGCACTCTTTGAGGTAGGGTTGGAGTTTCTCGACAAGGAAGTCGTGAGCCTGCGATTTGGTCATGCCTGCCAGATGGATTTTGCCAAGCACGGGAAACTCTACATCGCCATTGATGTCAACCATATAGGACTGATAGGTCTGCTGCGTGCTCATCTGCCCCGATCCGGCCCTGTCGAAAACGACCGTAGGAAGGTTGAAGGGCATTGATGCCGTCATGTCAGGACTGCTCACAAAGATGGTGAGCATGTCGCCCGTCACGATTTTCGACTCATGAATCTGCTGGAACTGTTTGTTAATTTCGTCGGCACTTGCCGCATCTATGTCGCGGAAGTATGTAAGGCGTCTCTGCGTCGTGCAGGAGGTTGCCATCACCGTCACGCATGCGACCGCAAGCCATACGTATTTGCTGATTCTCATAATGCTGTAGATATTATAGCCCGTGTGCTCACAAAAGCACACTTTTCAACGGCTGCAAAGATACAATTTATTTCCGGTTTGCAAAAAGCGTTGTCTAATTGCGTCATGCATCTCTATATTTCACTCATTATGAGATACATAAAAGAAATGTCGGCTCTTCATCCGAATTATACGCGGGCTTTGAGTGCCCGTATGGGTTGAGAGCCGCTGCCGCCGGCAGCGAGGACACGCCCGTCATCATTGTCAGTCATAAAGCCGGCAGCGATGACCGGCAGATATGTCAGGGCGAGGTGCAGCCGGCGGATTCGTGCAGACAGCAGCTCGGTGTCCCTGCATCGCCGGCAGGCTCGCAAAGGTGGGAAAGATGCATGACGGGGTGAGCCGGCAGAGACAGAACAGGTCAGGCATTACGTCCGCCCGAAGCCGACGGATTCATCGTTGTGTAATCGTTATAAATTGCATACTTTTGCATCTGTGTTTTCAGACACCTTTCCGCCCATTGCAAAAAGGTCTTCCGAAACCGCATCAGTAACAACATTTGTACGTTGAACCCAGTTAAAATCTTATGATTAAAGTAACATTCCCGGACGGTAGCGTGCGCGAATACGAAGCAGGCGTAACCGGACTGCAGATTGCAGAGAGCATCAGTAGCCGACTGGCACAGGAGGTGCTTGTTGCAAAGGTAAACGACAAGGTGCAGGACCTGCTGCTGCCTATCAACGAAGATGCCACCGTCCAACTGCTCAAGTGGGAAGATCCCGACGGCAAGCACGCCTTCTGGCACACGTCAGCTCACCTGATGGCCGAAGCGCTTCAAGAACTCTATCCTGGCATCAAGTTCGGTATCGGACCCGCCATCGAAAACGGATTCTACTATGATGTAGATCCCGGCGAGGGTGTGTCAATCAAAGAGAGCGATTTGGATGCCATCGGCAAGAAAATGCTTGAGTTGGCACAACGCAAAGAATCCATCGTGCGCCACAACATATCGAAAGCAGACGCCCTGCAGATGTTCGGCGGACGCAACGAGACCTATAAGTGCGAACTCATCAGCGAACTGGAAGACGGTACCATATCGACCTATACCAATGGTGCATTTACCGACCTCTGCCGTGGTCCGCACATCATGTCGACCGAGCCTATCAAAGCCGTCAAGGTGTTGAGCGTGGCCGGTGCCTACTGGCGTGGTGACGAGAAGCGCAAGATGATGACCCGTCTGTATGGCATCACCTTCCCAAAGAAGAAAATGCTTGACGAATACCTCGTCCTGCTTGAAGAAGCCAAGAAACGCGACCACCGCAAGATCGGCCGCGAGCTGGATCTGTTCACCTTCTCTGACATGGTGGGCAAAGGACTGCCGATATGGCTGCCGCGCGGCACGCAGCTGCGTCTGCGTCTGGAAGAATATCTCAAGAAGATACAGAAACGCTACGGCTATCAGCAGGTCATGACCCCACACATCGGAGGCAAGCAGCTCTACGTGACTTCCGGCCACTGGGACCACTACGGCAAGGATTCCTTCCAGCCCATCACAACCCCGGAAGAAGGCGAAGTATACCTGCTCAAGCCCATGAACTGCCCGCATCACTGCATGATCTTCCGCGATCGTCCACGGTCATACAAAGACCTGCCGCTCCGCATTGCCGAATTTGGCACCGTCTATCGATATGAGCAGTCGGGCGAACTGCACGGGCTGACACGCGTGCGCAGCTTTACGCAGGATGATGCACATATTTACTGCCGCCCCGACCAGGTTAAGGACGAGTTCATCAAGGTGATGGAAATCATCCAGATTATCTTCAAGGCACTGAACTTCGATCAGGTTGAAGCCCAGATATCACTCCGCGACCCCAATGACCACGAGAAATACGTCGGGTCAGACGAAGTTTGGGAAAAATCTGAACGCGCCATTCAGGAGGCATGTGCCGAGAAAGGCTTGAACGCCCGCGTAGAATATGGTGAAGCAGCATTCTATGGTCCAAAACTCGACTTCATGGTCAAGGATGCCCTCGGCCGCCGTTGGCAACTCGGGACAATACAGGTGGACTACAACCTGCCGCAACGTTTCCAACTCGAATATGTCGGCGAAGACAATCAGAAACACTGCCCCGTGATGATACACCGCGCCCCATTCGGGTCGATGGAACGTTTCGTAGCCGTACTGATTGAACACACAGCCGGCAAGTTCCCGCTCTGGCTCACACCCGATCAGGCAGTCGTACTTCCTATCTCAGAGAAATACAACGACTATGCAAAACAGGTGGCAGAACAACTCAACGAGCAGGACGTACGCACCATTGTTGACGACCGAAACGAGAAAATCGGGCGTAAGATTCGTGACAACGAACTCAAACGCATTCCGTACATGCTCATCGTCGGTGAAAAGGAAAGTGCAGACGGAACTGTCAGCGTTCGTCGCCAGGGAGGCAATGGGCAGCAAGAATCCATGAGCATCAGCGACTTTGGTGCCCACGTGACCAAAGAAGTTACGCAGGCCATGGAAGCGGCTCAGCACTGATTCTCCTTCTGAAACATACATCACTGCATCACTCGGTTCCGACGATGTCGGGACCGAGTTTTTTGCACCTCGTTCGGGAAACTCCACCCCACCCCATCCGTCCGCACGTCTGCCTTATTTGTCGCTGTTACCTCACGGTTCATAAAAGAATCTCGGGCGGCACCTTGCGGTGTCGCCCGAGACGTTTGTCAGGGTGTCCCCGTGTGGGGGAGCAGGTTACTTCACGATTACCTTCGAGCGGAAGGTGGCCTTAGCCTCGTCGGTGAGCTGT
>JAFUXZ010000100.1 GCA_017470795.1 Paludibacteraceae bacterium | reverse complement strand
CCTCACGGTTCATAAAAGAATCTCGGGCGGCACCTTGCGGTGTCGCCCGAGACGTTTGTCAGGGTGTCCCCGTGTGGGGGAGCAGGTTACTTCACGATTACCTTCGAGCGGAAGGTGGCCTTAGCCTCGTCGGTGAGCTGTACGGTGTACATGCCGGCGGCCGACAGGCCGGGGATCTCAATCACGCTGCCCGAAGCACTCGTGCGGTATACAAGAGCACCAAGGCTGTTGAACACCTGAACGTCAACACGGCTGCCGCTGAAGTCGCCCGTTACGAAGAACGGCTTGCCAACGCTTACCGGGTTGGGCATCGTGGTGAGAAGGCCGGCAGAAGCAGAACGCAGGCCGGTGTTGTCACCCACGCGCAGGTTGAACGTCACCGTGCCGCAGGGCAGGTTGAGCGTCTGCGTGTAGTTGCCGTTAGACAGGCCGGCGGCAAACAGCTCTTGTCCGTTCACGATATACGGCAGTTCATCTGCTTCTATCGTGTCGTTGATTTCTCGGCTTGCGCTGATTACCCACAGCTGCAGCTGTGCTACGGAGTCACATCCGTCCACGCTCTTCACCTGCAGTTCGTACAGCCGTTCGCGCGACAGGCCCACGAAGGTCTTCCCGTCGGCCGACGTGTACTCTTGCCCGTTGCATATCACGGCGCGTTCCAGGCTGTGGAAGTCGGGCATCACGCTCACGTTCCATGTCACTATTGAGTCGCATCCGGTGCTTGACACGATGGTGTCTGTATACACGCCTGTCTGGCTTATCGTCCGTCCGTAGAAGTCTGTCGTTGTGCCGTAGCACAGGTGCACTTCCTGCGTGCTCTCCATAGCTGGTGTAACGCTCAGATACAGCGTCACTATTGAGTCGCATCCCACGGCTGACGGCACGGTGTCATAGGCCACAGTGGCCGTGTAGTAGGTCTTGCCGCCGAAGCTGTAGCTGCCACCATGACAGATCGTATCCATCACGACGCTGCTTGCAGGCTGGTTGACGGTCAGATACAGGCTCACGATGGAGTCGCAGCCAACAGAGGTCTGCAGCTTCTGACGGTAGACAGCGCTCTCGCGCGGAGACTCAACGTTGAAGTGAGTGGCATCGTCCTGATAGGTCTCGCCGGCACAGGTCTTGCCATACAGAACGGTCTCGACAGCCTGCGTGACAACCAGCTCGAGCTTCTCAAGCTTGTCGGGAGCGGTGGTGCGCGACGGTGTGAAGCGCTCGAAGTCGTTCAGACCGACGTTCAGCTCAGACTCGTCAAGCGTGAAGCTCGCGTCAGAGTAGTCCTCATACTGACAGATCGTAGCACTGTTGTTCGTCTCGGTGTACGTGTTCAACTGAACATTGTCAATCCGCAATACATTGCCGGAGGCCTCACGAGAAACCGTCTTGCCCGACTCGGCATAGAAGGCAATGGTGATTGTCTTGCCGACATACTTGGTGAAGTCGAAGTAGAACTTCTGACCATCATAGGCTATTGCATCAAGAGCATGCGGAGCATTCTGAGCATTGTTCCAGACAAGATCATTCTCGGCAGGCCAGGTCTGACCATTATCTGTTGATACCAATACGCGGAATTCATCCAAGTCAGACAGCTCTGTGTCAACATCGGAGTCACTCGACCCGCGCAGACTTGCATCGAACGAGAACATCAGTTTGTCGTCTGTATGTCCGATAAGGTCAATCGTCGGCATCATGAACCAATAGTGTGTGCTGTTGTTGAACGTGAAGCGTTGCGTTTTGGTCGTCACATCAAACATCCAACGGGTAGTGGCTGTCTCGTCTGTCTCGATAAGCAACTGTGTTGTACCTGCACGTACTCCACTCAATGTTGCATTATAGAACTTCCAGTCTTTCGGTTTGTTGACGGTTTGGGAGAATGACTCATTGAAACGGACATCATAGAGAGTCAGGAACGATGAGGTTACATAATCGCTGGCATCATCTTCGCCGCAGATGTGCTTGAGCCGGTAGTAGTAATTCGTGCCCGGCTTCAGGCCTGTGATGGTGCGCTCTGTGGCAGCAACATCTTCATCTGCAATAAGACTGCCCTCAAAGTCCTCATTGGTGCTGACCTGAAGATGAGCCTTCACGTCACCAAGACCAATTTCCCACTTGATGGTAGCCGCTTGAGATGTAACATCTTCAACATGCAGATTTGTCGGTGCGGTACAGAAAGACGCATCAACGATGCTGATGTCATCAATGTACATGTACTGAACAGCGGTCCCGTTAGGCATGCCATACATAAACACGATGCGGCCCTTGTTCTTGTACTTATTCAGTGTAACAGTACCTTCCATCCATCCGTAGTCAGGATAGTCAGTAGCATAGTTGCTCGTCGTCACCGTGTACGGATAAACAACCGAGTCGAGCACGGTGAGCGTAGACATGTCTGTCACATCGGTTACAGCCCCGATATAGAGCTTCTTATTGTAAGTTCCATTTGCAACAAACTTATTGCGGTTTGAGGCATTCGTGGTATTGGGCTGATAAGCATGCGCTGCCCGATAATAGAAGTGCAGTGCCGTTGTGTCATAATCAATGTTCAAATCAGGCAACGCTACGAAGGAGTAGTAGTACTTGTTGGTAGTTGCATTGATGGCTGACAGACGGATAGCACGGTTGTCGGCTGTAAAGTCATCGCCATGACCATAGGTGTATCCGGAAGCGGTGGTCTGATTGGCAATGGCATACGGACGATAGGATGTTACAGTACCGTTATAGAACCATGCACCTGCATCCCAGCATTCGGGAATCTGATAGGTTGTGCTCTTAGCCATGTTATTGCCTATTGAGACATATTGCTCAAGACCTTCCGACATGCTGACATTCCAATGAGCACGGTCACGGTCGAATGGCAGACACGGCAATGTGATGTTGAGTGTCTGGGCAAACTTTGAGTCGTCGTCGCAGACCGTCTCTACAGTTACAGCATAAGTCCCCCTCGGAGTGAGTTTAGAAGATATGAACTTCGGAGTTGTCACAATCCCTTGGTCAACAACGGTTGTACCTTCACTGATAGTCACGCTCCACTTTGAGCCCATTGAGGTCCATGTGAACTCGGCGTTTGTAGCGGAATATGTATCCTCGTTGAAAGCAATGTTGGCCGGTTGCGTACAAGTCGGCGTGAAAGGCTCAAGAGTAACGTCATCCACGAAGTAAGTATTTGAAGCACCAGTCTTGCTTGCAAACACGATATACTTGCCCTTGGCTCCATAAAGCGGCACACGGACATTGGTCCAGAAGTTATTACCGGTCGGGTCATCGGTGACATAACTCCCCGACGGCTTCTCAGTTACTAACTCATACAACTTATGATATGTTGACATATCCTGAGGATTATCAACTGTACCAACCTGAACTGTTGCCACTGCCGTTGCACTCATGAGTTTGTTCTGACTCGCTACGGTCGAATAGTCTTCCGGATAATTGTACGTCGCGCGTACCCAGAAGTCAAGCAACAACGTATCATAATCGGCTATGATTTCAGGCATGATAGCATATGCTCCATCGTATGTGGATGAAGTCGAGAGACGCAAAGCATACTCACCCGAACGTGCGTATTGATATGTTGCTGTATTCTTTATTGTATATGGGATATACGATGCACTGGCCGTGAAATCATAGCCTGTATTCCAACAGTTGTCAATCATGTATGTAGTGCTCGTCGTTCCCGGATAACTGAAGTGCTTGTTATCTGCATCATCAAAATTCCAATGAGCCTCTTCTATAGGCGAGAAGCATGCCGTCGTAACGGTTATCTTCGACCAATCAGATACGTCGCCATTGCCGCAGTTGGTACGGACACACAAGTCATACTTGGTTGACGGTGTGAGGTTGGTGAAAAGATGTGTGAGCGTATTGACGGTAGTAATGTTGCCCGTCTCAGGATCTGCGTCTGCCGGTACAGCCACTACATCCCACTGTGTCGACAGGGTCTTTTCACCCGAATTGCGAATCCATGAGAGACGCACACTATCTTTGAACACATACCCTGTCGTGAGATCAGACGGATCCGGACGGAAGCAGGTCGGAATCTTTTCTACATAGATGTCATCGAGATACATACCGCCGACGGTGGATGACGTCGCAGTTCCATTGTAACCAAAGTAACTGATCAAGACGAAGTAGCGTCCGTTGGAAGTCTGGTCGTCGAATGCACGCTGATACTTCTTGAAGCCATCGTTTGATGTCTTGGCGATAACGGTGTCGACGATGACGAGGGTGCGCTGTAACTCTTCAAGCGTCCCTACAGAGTCGGCAATACCGACAGCGATGCGGCGCTCGGACGTTGTGTTTGCCTTGTAGTAGAAGGAGAGCATCGTGGTATTGGCCGGAACATTGAGGCGCGGCAAAACGGCATATGAATTGCCCTTCGAATTGGCATTGCCAAGGTAGTAGCCATTCGAACCGCTCATCTTAGCCGAAGAGTAAACATACGGATAAGCGGTAGATGTTCCTGTCTTGCCATCATAATATGCTTCCCAACAGTTAGGCTGATTACCAGCACCTGAACGATAGCCTTCAAAATCCATTTCATACGGCAAAGCATATTCTGCCGGACATTCAGTAACGAAGTAGCGCATGTTGGACCAAACAGAAGTATCGTTGCCACAGATGGAGCGGACACGCATTTCATAGCGCTGCAACATATTCAGATCATTGATGACAAGTCTGTTCTCGCTAACAACCTTATCGCAGATGAGGTTTGTTCCCTCCATGACTTGTACTTGATATTTTTCTGCTGTTCCATCCCATGCAAGGCGTACGCCATAAGTCCCGACTGAATCTGCATAAATCTCCAGTGGTTCAGCACAAGCGGCAATCGTGTCGTACTTCAGGTCAAAGATATTGACGTATGCTACCGAGTCGCTGCCAGATTCGAGGATAAACATCGGGGTGTTTCCCATTTCATCATTGTAGTCTCCTACATACTTGTCAAAGCGCACAGTGTAGCGCATTACTTTCAGCGAATCTCCTGTGGCAAAGTATTCGTAGTGGACATCCTTGACCGGAACGAAGGTCGACAGGTCTGACGGATTGGTGACAATGCCGACAGAAACGCGCTTCACGTTGTTCGTTAAAGTACTAGTCGTTCCTGCTTTGAATGACAGTTGTAACTTGCGAATATCGTCAGTCACTACCGGCGGCATGATGGCATATGCTCCGTCAGAGGCAGCAGTATTGAACATGTACAGACTACGAGCATACGTCGTATTGGACGAAGGAGCTGAGGTTGTTCCTTCACGCACACCGAGGGTCCAGCAACTCAAGTCTCCTGCTACAGGACGAATCTGTCCGTACTCTTCAATCGTACGCGGCATGCAAGTCGTCTTGAAGCTAATTGGATTGGACCATTCGCCGGCAAGCCCGCCACCGCACAAGGCACGAACGTATACATAATAGGTTGTGTTGACAACAGCAGCATCACTGCTTGCTACATAGCGGACAACGTTATGTGCCGTATCGCGGATAAGGATATCGGCATCGGTCAGCAGGAGAGCATCGTCAACTTCTTTCGTAGAAACGAGAACTTCGTAATCGGATGCGCCAACACCTTCCCAGAAGATGGTGGATCCACTGGAGGTCATGTTGGTCACATTGACTTCCTGAACTTTGTTGCAATCTACTTTTGTGTTGACCTTCACCATGTCGATGTAGTAGTAGTGCTTGCCAAGTGATGCAGGCTTGATAACTGCAATGTACTTGCCTGTTCCCGTATACTGGTCAAAGTTGCGGATATACTCTTTGTACGTATTTCCCTTGACAACAATTTCACCTGTCTGTTCGAATGTTGATGCATCGTTCGGATCAGACATCACGCCAAGCAGCAGTGTATCGTTGTAGCCCGTGCTATTGCCCTTGATCCAGATGGTGAGTTGCAGGTCCTTGACATTCTCGGCAATCCGTGGCAATGCAAAGTAGAATTGGCCTGCATGGTACGTACTGCCGAAATATAAAGCATTTTCACCGGTCTTGCGTGCTCCATAGGTCGAGATGTAGGGGTAATAGTAGGTTTGTGTGGGAGCTCCTCCTGCTCCTCCGCTTGTATACTGCTCCGTATTGTATCCCCAGCAATAGGGAAGATCACGCGTGATAGACGATGAGGTTACATTTGTGTAACTGTTGAAGTCTTCAATGTACGGAACTCCTTCATAAGGACTACATTCGGTTGTGAAGTTGAGGATATCGGTACCTTGTGTCTGCCCGGCATCACAGAGCGTAACAATGCGATAGTAGTACTTTGTATGTGCCTTAAGTCCTTCAAGCCGCTTAGTCGGTGACGTAACAGTGTCGCTGACGATGAGTGTCTCCAGCTTGTCATCTGTTCCCACCTCGACGCGCCAGCTGCTTCCGCCATTCTTTGCCCATCTGAGGACAGCGTCTTCGTACGTAATCTCTTTATCAATGTTGGAGGGCATCGCGCATCCGCTCAGTGACATTATAGTCACTTCGTCGATGTATTGCGTAGAATTGTAATAACTCTTCGACCATGCGCCGGTGCTTGAAGAGCTTGAGCCTGCAGGCGTGCTGATATTCTTGGCATCGACGGCGCGGATGGCTATGAACTTACCCGTGCCGGTATAGGTCTCGAAGTTGGTTGTGTACGGTTCCCAAGTCTTTGTTCCGTCAAAGGATCTGACGGGCACGAAGGTTGTGATGTCTTCATAGTCAGTCATCACACCGACCTCGACGCGGCTGTTGCCGTCGTATGCGATGTTGCCCTGAATCATGTAGAAGCAGATCATCATGTCCTTCACATTGTCAACCTCAGGCAGTACGATGTATTCGCCATAAGGTTCGCTGCACTGACCCTCGTCTGATTCTCCCCATCTTTTCTGCAGTGAAATGCGAATTGATCCTTTGTATGCTTTGATGGTTGAGGAGGTCGAGTTCTCGGATCTGGTGACGGCATGATAAGTCGTGTTGCATGCAGGGGAGACGATGTCGGTATACATATAATCCGGATAGGTGTAACCGACGGCAGTCGTACTCATCGAACGTTTCACGAAGTTGTACTTCTCTGCCAAGGCCCATGTCAGGTTGGGTACAGCAGTTGGTCTTTCCTCAAATCCATAGGTCACAGGAAGATCACTGTCGTTCAGCTTCATCAGGATGCGTGCTTTGTATGGCAGACTCCACGGACTGATCTGACTTCCGCTGGCAGCCTGTACATACACCTGAACATATTGGGCGCTCAAGCCGTCAGGCAAGTCGATTGTCTGCGTCGAGCCTGTGAGACCCGTCTTCTTCACAAGAATATGAGCAGGAGCCAACTTGGAAGCATCAAGGACGAATGTGTCGGCAACGATGACGTTCATCTGACCGGCACCCTTCAGGTCAGCGACAAGAGTGAGCGATTTCGATGTCACCTTGTTGACATTCCTGACGGCAGGTTTTGAAAGCCCCTCACGAAGCTCTACTACAAGATTGTCCAGATAGAAGATATTGTCGGCATCCTTGAAGTCAGAAGCGAAGGCAACATATTTACCTTGCCCCTTATAAGAAGCAAAGTTGACGTAGAACTCGTTAAACTCACGGTCCTGAGAGATTACAGCCGTATCAACAGGTACGAAGGTGTTGAAGTCACCCGGATCGGTCATTGCGCCAACAATCAGGCGCGAGGTCGCTGTCTTGCGATTCTGTCCTCCGGTTCCCCAGAAAGACACCTGCAGGTTGCTCAGCGACTCAACATTGAATTCGGGCGTCGCTCCATAGACGTATTCGCCGGCCGGAATCGGGTCAGAGGTGTTGCGTGCACCTGTGAAGACGAGCACGGAGGTCGTGTCAAACGAGAAGTTCTGACGGCTCGTGACGGCCGTGTTGGCATTGATGAACGGCATGAACTCCATGTTTCCATCCGCATTGCGGATGCTCGTGCCGTGCGTCCAGTAGCTGACGTGATAGATGGTACCTGTCACGTAGTTCTGATTGAAACCCATCGTGTAGGGCACCGACTGCAGGTTCTTCGTATCAAAGGAAGTGCCGGCAATCTGTGTCTCACCTGCCGGACAGTTGGAGCGGACGTACACGTAGTAGGTCGAGAATCGAGACAGACCTGTCACACTCACACTGTAGTCGGTCGTGTTGGTCTGATAGACGATGTCCGCCGGGGTAATCTCATCGATGCTGTTCACAGCCTTGCTGAGTACCACCACATCGAAGGTCAGTGCGTCCAGCGCACCACCCCACGTGATCTCGGCCGAGTTGACCGTTGACGATACGCGGATGTTCTGCGGGGCCTCGCACTGCGGCTCAGGACGGACGATAATCTCATCAAGCACTACGCCGCGGCCGAAGTGGTCCGTGGCTTCGAACATCACCTGATACGTCGCATTGGCGCCGGTGAGGAAGATGGTGTCGTTCTTCCACGCGGTGATCTTCTTGTCGTACGTGGCGAGCTCAATCCAGCGCGTATCGGCTGACGTGCGGTAGTAAACACGCAACTCGTCAACGTCGCCGGTGCGCTGTGCCTGCGCGTGGGCGAACACTACCATCGGATGATAAACCTCTGTGAGGTCCATCACCGGAGAAATCAGACGTGTCACGGCTCCCTGAGTCTGACCCGTCGTGTTACGCATCGAAAGCTGCCAGTTGCCGGCGTATGAGCCCGTGGGGTACTTGGCATCTGACGATGCCTCCAACTGCCACGACAGCGTGCCGGATACCTGCTCGACCTGCCAGCCGTGAGCCAGCACAGAATCAAGCGAGCCGCTTTCAAAATCTTCGTACACAACATACGTCTGTGTACTCTGCGCAGTTGCCACTGCTGTAATCAACAGCGACAACAAAAACGTAAAGACTTTTTTCATAAGCGTTTTTGATAGTTAGTGTAATATGGTTAGTAAAACTCTGATAGTGAATATCCTATACATGATTTAGTACATAATGGAGGCCGCTGCCTCCCCAACGTGGTCTTGATACACAGCTACACCTGTTACTGCGTCGATGGAATGAATAATCGCAAAATAAATCTATTTTTTTGAAAAGCACAAGGTTTTCAAGAAAACAGACCGCAATCTGACGACTTCATATTTCATATTTTATGCTTTTTAATTATGTTGTATAAGAACAATTTGCCCCGTCCGCGGTGAGGCAATGACCCGTATGTCTGACCGACAATCTGCCTGTACAGACGCTGATTCTGCTGCGTCCAACGCCGGTTTCAAAAAGCAACACATCGCCAGACCCGCTTTTGCAACCAATAAACAGACTGTAAATCAACAGTTTGCACTCATCGCTGATGTGTATCAGGCATCAGATGGCATGAGGGAGGTTGTTGCCGGCGGATTTGCTGTGACGTCATGATGCCGTGCATGGACATCTGTCGGAGACAAAGGTCATAAAGGACTGACAATGTTTTAGAGCAATTAAATTTTGTTACACATAGCCGTTACGACTGGTCGCAGCCAGTGGAGCAGCGCCGCCACAAGCAAACAGCACACATCGCCACACGAATTTGCATGCAACCGGACATTCCGCCCGGCCACATCCGACGGAGCATAACAAAGGGGAGTCTTCCTGATGAGGATTCCTCTTTCAGATTATAAAAAGGCAGATTGTCTCCCACCTGACGCCACCCGTGCCGAGCAGGGTCAAAGGAATTTTTTCAGCGTGAACGGCTGACGAATCAACTCTCAGACAGTTCTTTGAAGCAGTCCTCGAGGCTCCGGTGGGGAGCAAGGTTCATTTTCTTGCGCATGCGGTAGCGAATCATTTCCACGCCACGCACGGACAGGCTCATCAACGGGGCAATCTCCTTGGACTGCAGTCCGCTCACGATGTACACGCACAGGCGGCGTTCGCTCTTGTTGAGGTTTGGGTAGTGTTCAGCGAGTTTCTGCAGAAACCGGTCGTTGGCATAGTCAAAGTTTTCGCGGAAAGTCTCCAGGTCCACTTCCGGCCCGATGCTGTTGGTGAGTTTGGTCTGCAGGAGCGACAGGCGGTGCAGGGCCTGTTCGGAATGTGCATCACGCACGTCAGTTCCGATGCGTGTCAGGTCGTGCTTGATATCCTTAACAAACTCGGTGTGTGTGATTTTATTGAGCAGGGCATTCGACAGCTCCTGGCTTTTGTTTTTCAGTTCGTATTCGACCTGCTCCTGCTGCAGGCGGCTGATTTGCAGTTCCTGACGCTGCATGTCAGCCATGAGCTCCAACTCGCGCCTGCGGTGCTGCTCGTTCTTCTGCTGTTCCAGTTGCAGATTTTTCCTGACCATGTGCCGCCTGACGAGTACATAGATCAGCCACATGACGGCAATGTAGAGGATGGTGTACACCACCCATGCCCACCACGAGCGATACCAGGGCGGACGGACCACGAAGTCCATTGACGTCCGGACTACCTGACCGGTAGCGACGTCACGCATCTTGACATTGATGGTATAACTGCCCTCGTTCAGATGCGTATATTCCTTGACCATAGAGGTGGTCCACACCATGTTTTCAACTTCAATCGGACTAAGCCAGACACTGTATTCAACATCATTGTCCGAAGCGCAGCTGCCGCCATACTCAATCCTGATGGATGCACATTGATAGGACAGGGAGACCGGCTGATCGACAAGCGGATAGGATGTCCCATAGACAAGCGAGTCGGCCGGCTGCGTGCTGTAGATGCGCCTGATGCTCACCTGTGCTTCACGCATTTGCGATAAGTTTTCGGTCTGCCGCGCGTCAATGAGTTCGAAGCCCGATACGCACCCCGTCACCACGCGTCGGTCATCAATCGGGAGCAGAAACGGGAATCCTGCCACAAAGTAATTGGGCTGACGAATGGCGGTCAGCGTCTTTCCCGACGGGAGACGCAGCTTGAGCTGCTCGCCGTCAACATACCACAAAAGGCCCTCCTCACCGGCCATGATAGCCGGGTAGTAAGTCCTGCCGCTCAACTGAGAAAACAGACTGTCGTCAGCCTGCAACTGTCCGTCGTCAGTCACTACGCCACAATAGTCACGACTGCTCACTACGATGCGCCCGTCAAGCCTGTTGATGCTCTGATAGTCCGTCGGGTCGCTCATCCGATGTTCCAGCACGGCCTGACAGGTCCATGTGAGCGTGTCAATCGACAGGCGTACCACTCCCCGCTCTCCAATGGTCCATATACGCCCCCATTGGTCAACCTCAAACATTCGCGAGGTGGCATCATAGCCCTTGACTGCTCCCTCGACATGCCATGCACCGCCGCTCCAGCGCAGCATGTAAAAGCCTGAATAACTGCCTGCTACAGCCATATCAGGTCGGATCCATGCCTTCACGGCCCAAAAGCCATGATCTGTGCAAAGAGATTCGAGGTGATTATTACGCAAGACATACAGCCCCCTGTTGTGGCTGCACAGGAGTGTCTCATGCAGTGTGTCAAGCCGCCACACCTGACCCTGACTGCCCTGCACAAACTCCATCGACCCGTCAATCTTCCCGAGGTCTGTCGAGTCGGTCCGACAGACATACAGCCCCTG
Organism: Paludibacteraceae bacterium; assembly: GCA_017470795.1. Classification (GTDB taxonomy): domain Bacteria; phylum Bacteroidota; class Bacteroidia; order Bacteroidales; family Paludibacteraceae; genus RGIG4928. The sequence continues at coordinate 13,290 of JAFUXZ010000100.1, read as the reverse complement.
ATTCGTACCGAAATAGGCCTGATGTCCCATCACAGCAGCCGCATAGCCTGATCCATAGAACGGCTGACGTCCGTAGAGCATCTGACGTGCCGAGTGAAGCATCACGCAGTCAATGCCCTGATCCAGTCCGACCCATAGCGACCCGTCACGGTCGAAAAAGACCGACAGTACCGTGTTGTCGTGCAGACCGGACCGTATATCACTCTGGCAGACAGGATGACCGTTGAGGTCGGTGACCACCAGCCCGCTCAACACCGTTCCGAGTGCAATCTTGTCGCTACATACATCCACAGCATAAAGCTGGTTGCGGATGATGAAGTCATCGACCTCTGTTGCAAAAGGAGAAACACGGCCATGCTCAACCACAAACAGGCCTTTGAAGTCGGTCCCGATTAAGATGCGACCATCGGCCATCGGCCTGATGCCGCATATTTCCGCTCCGGCCAGCAGGTCCGATCCATCAATACGTTCCAGCTTCCGGTCGTTCAACACATAAACGCCATCGCTCGCCGCAATGTAGACCACGTCTTGCACGGCAGCCATCTGCACCAGGCGCTTGTCGCTCTCAAGCGAATAGACCAGCGAATCGCCCCGATAACAGAAAAGGGTGTGCCGCGACAGGAAGTAAACATGATTGTCGGCATGACAGATGCTCCACACCTCACCGAAACGGACATTGTCGTCAGCAAGCTGGGTGGAAAGCGGATGAAACTCAAGCGTGCCGGCAGATGTGGGAGCAAAACGGCCGAACTCATTTGTCGCACCGGCATAGATCACACCCTGCTCGTCTATGTCAATCGAACGGACTATCGAGGCATTCCAGATGCCATACAGGCTCCAGCGTGACCCGTCAAACTCCAGCAGGCCGTAGTTGTTGGCCACATAAATCCAACCATTTTGCTGCTGTCTGATCTGCCAGTTCTGCGTGCCGCCCATATACTGATCGGGCGTATAACCCTTCACCGGCAGTTGCCACGCATACACCCCGATGCACACCGACAGCATCAGCAGAGCCAGGCCTGCACGCTGAAAGCTTCGATGTAAGTGTGGATTCAGGATGTGCTTCATGGAGAGGTCGCTTTCTTTCCTAAAAAAACAAAAGGTGCGAAGACCAAGCCGACTCCGCACCGAAAAAAAAATATGTCAGACAAGTTGACGGCCGACCGCTGCTGCCACAGGCTTGAGCGACGCATACATCTGACGGAAAGCATCGTGATCCAACTGCTGGGCCGCATCGCTCTTGGCCACACAGGGAGTGGGATGCGTTTCTATCAGCAATCCGTCGACGCCCATAGCCATGCAGGCACGTGCCAGGTCCGGAACACCATAGTCATAGCCCATCGCATGACTTGGGTCGAGAATAACCGGACGGTTTGTATAGTGCTTCAACCATGCCACGCCACACAAGTCGAGTGTAAAACGCGTCTTGGTCTCAAAGGTGCGTATGCCGCGCTCGCACAAGATGACCTGCTCGTTGCCGCAAGACATGATGAAGTCGGCGCAATTGGCAAACTCCTGAAGCGTAGTGCCAAATCCGCGCTTCAGAATCACGGGTTTACGTGCCTTGCCACAAGCCGTCAGAAGCGAATGATCATACATCGATTTGGCGCCAATCTGGACAATGTCGGCATACTCAATCACTTCTGCAACATGCGTTGAATCGCGCACTTCGGTACAGATCTTCAGTCCGTATTTGTCACGCATCTTGGCGAGCAGTTTCAGGCCTTCAAGACCCAGCCCGCGGAAGGTGTATGGCGACGTACGGGGCTTATAGCATCCGGCACGCAGCACCTTGATACCCAACGACAACAACATCTGACAACTCTGCTCAATCTGCTCTTCGCTCTCAATAGAACACGGACCGGCAATCATAAGCGTGTTGCGCTGGTCACCGCCGATATAGGTGTCAGCGATGTCGATGCGACCAACCGATGCATCATACTGACGGCTGGACAACTGCATGTCTGTATCAAGGACAAAATGCTCGGATGCATAACCCTTGAGCGCATCCGGCAGGGACTTGACCTTGCTTGATGTGATGAGTACATATTTGTCGGCCTTCTTCAGACAGATGGCCTCAGCCTGACGAGCAAGGTCTTCAACCTGCTGCTGTGCCATATTGACGGGGAGATGAATAATCATGGATGTAGAATGAATTGATATGTATGACAATGCTGATGCCGCTCACGAATAGTGTGCAGGTCTCCGACAAAGGAAAAAGAGACCACCACACTTATGCAGACCACTACATTTCCGCGCGGATCAAATTGAAGAATGTCACTGCACCGACGGGCTGTGACTTGCTGTTAATCACGGGTACAAAAGACACGACGAAGTCCTGCCTGCGAATCTTCTGCAACATCTGCTTGATAGTATCGGTGTCGCGAACTGTAAAGGGATAACGGTTGGTGATATCCTTGACAGTGGTGGCTGCGATATTGTCTTTATGACGCAGTAATCCGCGGCGAACATCCGCATTCGAGGCTATACCGGAGAAGCGGCCCTTCTCATCGCGGAACATCACGAAGCCCAGCCGGTAACGCTCAATGTTCTCAAGCACCTCAATCAGATTGGTCTGCTTGCTCTCAAGGATAGGCACATCAGACTCCTCTAACATGAAGTCTGACACAAGGTAATGAGAAGCCACATTGTTATAGCGCAGGTCAAGCAGTGCTTTTCCCTGCGACGGATTATTGGCCAGGAACGATCCGCAAACGACAGACGAGACGCCCATGTTGCGCAAGATGAAGGCCACTTCGCCATTCACGCCGCCATCAACACGTATCTGCTTGTTCTGATAGCGCTGACGAAACTTACGGATGCGGTGGAAATTGCTCTTGTTGAATTCGCCGCCCGATTCTCCCGGTGTGGTCGCCATGAAGAGCACAAAGTCAAAGTCTTTGTAAAGTTCAAAGACATCTATCGGCGTTTCCGACATCAGACTCAGACCGTACTTCGTCGTCCCGTTCTGCGGAGGCAGGATAGGGTGCTGGTGCAATTCTTCAAACTGAAACTGCACCGAATCAATCTTATACTGCTCTATATACGGATAGTATTTCTCCGGTTCACTCGAGATGATATGCAAATCTATGGGCGTCTTCGATATCTTACGAATCTTTGCTATGTCATCAAAAACGCTCAGGTCGTCCTTTGAGTCTATGTGAAAGCTGTCTATATAGAGCAAGTCCAAGTCACTCACAATTTCTTCGAGTGACTTGGATTGTTTGTAGGAGTATATGCTTGCCGATATACGCATACCGATGAGTTTTATCCTTTGACGGCATAAGCCTTGATCCAGTCAACTTCCAACAGGCCCGGTTGTGCTGCCTGTGTCTGTGCGATGAATGAATTCAGGGCAATGTACATTTCCTCATGGGGAACGTTGGTGGCGGTGCGGAACACTTCGAGGTTGTTAATGTACCATACCAGTTCGCTGTTCGTCCACACGAGTGTGTAGATGTAGTATTGATTGGGGTTGATGCCCTTGATGATTTCCTCGTCCATCATGTTGGCAGATGCGTTGCCAAGGGTGATGTTCTTGCCGTTGTAGTGGAAGATGTTGACATGGGGCAGCATGTTGTCTGCTCCGAGCCACAGGGCGTGATGGATATGGCCGGTGCAGCGCAGTTTGGCCCGGAAGACGCCACCCTGCTGACAGAAGGAGCCGCTGGTCTGCATTACGTCAGAGGTGTAGTCAAACTGTTTGTCCACGAATCCCTTGCGGACATCCCAGGCCGATGCTGTAACGGTCTGCTGACGTGTCTGGAGCTGCAGCGTGCCATTGCTTACGCTCGTGTTCTTACCTTCGTTGTTAGCCTGCTGCTCGTTGGCAAAGGAGTGATTCCCTTTGAGTTGAGCCGAGCGATAATGGAAGCCAAACTGCCAACGTGTGTTTGAGAGGGTATTGTTGTCAAAGTTTTCAACGAATCTCTCTTCAAGACCTGCCACGTCTTTGAAGTCATCTGCTTTTCTGCTTTCGAAGAACACAATGTCGGGATTCTTGGACAATGCGTAGTAACGGGCATCTTGCTTTGATTCTTCGGTTGTTTCCCAGCGGTGTTCGTTTTGCCAGAAGGCGTTTCGTTTTTTGAAATCTTCGGTTTCAACGAGTGCCTTGAGACGTTCGTATTCGCCTGCTTTTGCAGATCCTTTGAAGCGGGTGAAATTTTTGTATTCTTTCGAATGTTCGAAGTCGTACATTTTCTTTAGGTGTGCATCTGACGCAACGGCTTTCTTGTCTGCCAGTTTGATGTAGTCCGGCGACTGTTGGAAAGCCTGATATTCTGCCAGTGCGTCTGACTGGAGCGTATGCAGATAGCGCTTGAAGTCACCATTGTTCTGCAATCGCTGGAAGTTTATCCAGTTGCGACCCTCTTCGGTATCTTTGTACTTCCGGTTTTGGAGTTGTTTTTTGTTTTCCTTGAAGGATGCCGTCTTGACAATTTCGCGCAGTTGCATGTATTCCTTCAATTCTGCTGATTGAGCAACTTCCTTATAGCGTTGATAAGTAGCAAACTGTTCTTGGATTTGCTTCTCGAACTTTTCGGTGGACGTCAGACCGCCGAACAATTTTTTCCAAAAGAGGTTCATATCGGTTGCTTTATTGTTTGTGTGTCGTGATAAGGTGTGCGCGTGTGTTATAAATCAAGCAAAACTACTGCTTTTTATTTGATTGGGCAAACCGACATTGTCTTTTGCAGTGATTTTGCTTGCTGCGGCGGTTGTTCGTGGTGCTACATGGATGCCGGGTTGTAGGCGCGCCATTTGTCTATCAGAGCCTGCATGTCAGGAGGGAGCTGGCTGTCGAAGTGCATGCGCTGCAAGGTGGTGGGGTGCGTGAAGCCGAGTGTTCTGGCATGAAGTGCCTGCCGCGGACAAATCTGGAAACAGTTGTTGATGAATTGCCGGTACTTGGCTGTGGGCAGGCCTTTGATAATCTCGTTGCCGCCATAGCGCTCATCGTTGAACAGGGGGTGCCCGATGTGGCGCATGTGAACACGAATCTGGTGTGTCCGTCCGGTCTCAAGACGGCACTCGACGAGTGTGCAGTAGGCCAGCCGTTCGAGGACGCGATAGTGGGTCACGGCGTGTTTGGCCTGCGGGTTCTCCTCGGGGTCGTATACGCTGAAGCGGAGCCTGTCGTGCTGGTCGCGGGCTAATGCGCCATCGATGGTTCCTGTGTCAGATTTGACCGTACCCCAGACGAGGGCGTTATAGGTCCGTTCGGTTGTCTTGTCCAGAAATTGTTTGCCCAAAAAAGTCTTGGCCTCCGGAGTCTTGGCGATAAGGAGCAGTCCGGAGGTGTCTTTGTCGATACGATGTACGAGACCTACACCCGGATTGTTGGCGTCGAAGTCGGGATTGTCGCGCAGGTGCCATGCGATGGCATTGAGCAGGGTGCCGTCGTTGTTGCCGAAACCGGGATGCACAACCAGCCCGGCCTGTTTGTTGACAACAATGATCTGATCATCCTCATAGACAATCTGAACAGGAATGTCTTGCGGGATGATGGTATAGTCGTTCGGGGCATGCCCGAGCACGACGCTCACCGTATCCAGCGGCTTGACTTTGTAGTTGGATTTGACCGGTCGGTCGTTGACAAGTATATTGCCGGCCTCTGCAGCCTCCTGAATCCTGTTGCGCGAGACACCGGCCATGCGCACAAACAGGAATTTGTCTACACGCAGTGGTGTCTGCCCCTTGTCAACCTCGCAGTGAAAGCGCTCGTAGTGCTCTGCGGGCTGCTCAAACTCATCGTCATATAATTCGGAGGAAAACAACGCAGACAGTGGGGGAGTTAGAAAAAGATATCGTCGTCTTCGCTTTCGTCGAAAAGGGTCTTGTCTTTGTCAGCCGAAAGTTTGACGTTGATACGCGAACCCTCTGAAGCCATGTTGTAGGCCGGCGGGTTCTGCCAATAGATGTAGTAGGTCGTGAGGCTGTCCGGCTCCTCGTCATAGTCGGTTCCGCCAATGGTGAGCAGGGAGCCCGAGAGCTCGCTATAGGCTTCGGTCAGCGTGAGTCCTATCAGGTTGGGCACCCTCAACTCGCCGTCGCCATCACCGTTGCCGATGATGAGGGTGAGTGTACTCCCCTCGTTGAGACGCGTTCCGGAACTGATTGACAGGTTGTTATGCTTAATATCAAGCACCAGGTCGCGATATTCGGAAGGTTCGCGCTTCACCTCACCAATCACAAAACCGGCAGCTTTCAGCGTGGCTTCGGCTTGACGATAGGACATGTCGCGAATGTCAGGAATCGGAACCTGACGCGGAGAGAAAGCGTTGATGGTCAAGTAGATGATGCGGCTGTTCTTGACCGTGTTGCCGCCTACGGGCGACTGCTCCACCACGATACCACGCTCAATCTTGCGGTCGTACACAGAGTCTGTGATTTCGTAGTTAAGACCTTGTTCTTCAAGCAGCTTAACAGCATCGTTCAACTGCATTCCCTTGAGTTCGGGAACAATTTCTGACTCACCATGATGCGTATACAGATTGGCAAACATGCCGGCCAAAGTGACCAGTACGAAGATGACAATCAGGAGAATGACTAAGTTTTTTACCACATATCCCCACGCGGTGTGATTCAGAAAGGACATAGCCTTCTTCAGCAGGTTGTTGGTCGGTTTTTCAGACATTGTGCGAGTTGTTGTCGTTATCGGGCAAAGGTACAATTTTTTCCACAACCGACGCATGTCTTGTCTGTTGGTAACTGCAGGGACAATGCCCACACCTGACATAACAGAAAACGGCCTTGACCGACAGACGTCAGGCACGCGCTCCGGACAGGCCGTCCGATTCGACCCCGGAACACGCCCGGGCATCTGAAAACACGTCCTGAGAGGCAGCAAATCATTGTGTTGCACCAAAGCCGCCGGAGAAGAACAGGGGCATCGGGTAGCGTTTGCTGAGGCTGACGGTCTCGCTGTGCCGGAACGATTGCACCCACCTGCAGCCGTCAGAACCGATCAGGCGGGAAATGCTGACCGCCATCTTATCCGACGGCAGACAGTGGGCCAAAGACGTACTGCCGCTTCCAGCCCAAGGATGCAGTCGGAGAAAGTCTTTCCTGAAAGTCACATCCTACGGAGCAGATTGGCCGGACACGTTCAGCACGCAGACAACCCATCTGATACATCCTTCCGAAACAGGCAGGCAAGGCATATCGCTCCTGCACACAGGCATAAAACACACGAAGGCCGTATGCGCTGTGCATGACGGCCTTCGTGTGAGTTTGTTCCAAATCTGATGCTTCCGATTTTCCGAGCCAGACAGAATCAGCGGCGTGAACCACTGCGGCTTGAACCCGTGGATGTGCCTGACGTGGTGCTGCGACTGCCGGAAGACGTAGTAGTCGTGCGGCTCGAACCGGTGGATGTGCCCGACGTAGTGCTGCGGCTGCCGGAAGTCGTGGTAGTCGTGCGGCTCGAACCGGTTGATGTGCCTGACGTGGTGCTGCGACTGCCGGAGGTTGTGGTAGTCGTACGGCTCGAACCGGTAGATGTGCCCGATGTGGTGCTGCGGCTGCCGGAAGTTGTGGTAGTCGTACGGCTCGAACCGGTCGATGTGCTTGGCGTGGTGCTGCGGCTGCCCGACGAGGTCACTCCGCGACTGCCTGAAGAAGAAGTACCGCTGTTGTCCGTATTGCCGGTAGTGGTAGTACTGCGGCTGCCGGAGTTGCTGCGTGTTGACGAGCCGGAGGTTGAGACCGCCCGGCTGTTGGTCGTGCCGCGGGTGTTCTGCAAATCGCGCGTGTTGCGGACCGCCTGCGCAGAGCCGCCGGCTTGGGCTGGCATCGTCACACCCTGCGTACGCTGTTCGAAAGAGCGTTGCGGGTTCTGCGTGCTGTAGTCGTTGCGCGTGATGGATTGCGCAAGACGCTGATAATCGGTGTAGCGTGGGCGCTCAGGATAACTGACATGATGGCAGTAGTAGTGGTTGGTGATGAACACCTCTATACGTGGACCATACTGCGCATAGGCTATCGGCGCACGACGCACGAAGTGAGGCGGCATGTGCCCCCAATAATAGGGCGAGCGCCACGGAGTGTAATGAGCCACCCAGATGGTGTTGTAGATGATAGGCGTACGGTAATAGACCGGCTCAACGATGTAGTTGGCGCCATAGACATAGGGATGACCGATAACCTGAACATAATTGACCGAGTTGACACGCTCAACTACCAGTGTGGCTACATCCTGGTATATATCCTGCGCCAAAATGGCCTGAATGACAATGACGTGCGTCCCGGCCTCATAGTTCTCAACCACACGCAGATAGTCCACATATCCGTCACCATTCATGTCAAGGTTGTTGATGCCTTCTTGCTCCGTATTGAGCAGGGTCTCAAAAGTTTCCAGATCGCGCGACTGTGCGAACAGGGCAGCCACTGCCTGCAGGTCAAGATTCAGGCTGATGTCTTCACTCATGGCCGTAGCCACGACGGTCTTACTGGTGTTTGTAGAGACGACACGCTGATTGGCAGTGGTCGTGATGGTTACGACTCTGGTGGTGGTTACCGGTTGCGTGACGACAGTACGACGAGCGCAACCAACGAAAGTCATGGCCGTAACGACAACGGCGAAAAGATGTATGTGTTTCATACCGGTATAATGTTGATTTTATGTGACAAAGGTAGCGTATGCCCTGTTGATTTGCAAATTGGCAGAACTGATACCGACGCGTCAGGGCTTGAGTTTGAGCCGCTGACCGGGTCGGATATTGTCTGAAGAGAGCCCGTTGAGCTGCTTGATACGCTCTACCGTGGTGTTATGCCTGCGTGCGATGGCGTAGAGGCTGTCCCCCTGACGGACAGTATAGGTTGACCCTGCAGAAGACTTGGCAGCCGGTTTTTGGACTTCGGCCTGCTGGTCAGCGGCAACCTCACTCTGACGCTGGTCATTGATGACCCGGCCAAACGAGAGAATCCGTGGGACGTAGTATGCCTCCGTCGAGTGGCTGATACACACACCCGACTGCACCGCAGCATGAATGAAGGTGAATCCGCCGGCAGTATCCGGATTGACAACAATGCCGACATGACCGATGTGCTTGCTGATACGCCGGCCACTGAAGAACACAAGGTCGCCTTTTCTGATATGCTTTCGGCCAATATGTTTGGCCTGATGCCCCTGTTCAGAAGAGGATCGGCTGAGCCTGATGCCAAAATGCGCATACACAAAGGAGGTATAACCAGAGCAATCGAAAGTGTTCGGGCCGTGCGTGGCATATCGATAGGGACGACCGATGTACTGACGGGCATACGTGATGAGTGAATCAGCCAGTAAGCGGTCGGCTTCAGTGTAGATGTCGTCAGCATCATCGCTGATGAGGTCAGTTTCATCAGGGAACGCTGCTTTGAAACTGTCTGCCAACGAGTCGGACAGAGCCGCCAGCGAGTCGGCTTCCTGTTGCAGCCGCTCGGCCATGCGATACAACGAATCGGCCACAGCATAGAGCGAGTCGGAGGTCGTACGCACCTGTGCCGACAAACCAATCCGCGGCCATAACAGAATCAGAAAAAGTCCTGATGAAACAACGATTTTAGCTATCCTCATAAAACAGTGAAGAGATTATGTGGAGAAAGAAGGACAAAGCAGGCCATAGCACGGCCTGTCATGATGCCTGCAGGACAAGACCCGCCTCAAAAGACACTCACACCCTACTCCAACGAGTTCCATCCCTGCGCACGCAGCGGAATCTCCTCGCCTTGACGCCCAACAAGCATCAAACCCGTCTCAGGCTTGGTGATGTGACCGATAATGTACACCCGATCCATCAGCACGAGTTTATCATAGTCGTTAATCGAACAGGTAAAGAGCAGTTCATAATCCTCTCCGCCATTCAGGGCACAGGTCACGATATTCAGATTCATCTCTTCTGCCATCACCGCCGACTGATAGTCTATCGGAATCTTATCTTCATAAATACGACATCCGACACCGCTCTGGCTGCAGATATGCATCATCTCTGACGAGAGTCCATCAGAAACGTCCATCATCGACGTCGGCTTCACATCGTGTTGACGCAGCAACTCTATAATATCACGCCGGGCTTCAGGCTTGAGTTGTCGTTGGAGCAGATATTCCTTGCCGGCAAAGTCGGGCTCAAGGCCTTCCTGCCCGTTAAGCACGCGTTTTTCACGCTCCAACAGCTGTAGCCCTAGATATGCCGCTCCGAGATTACCGCTCACACAGACGAGGTCATTGACCTGCGCTCCGTTGCGGTAGACAATCTGATCGGCCTGCGCTTCCCCCATGCAAGTAATGCTGATACAAAGTCCCGTCATCGAAGCCGACGTATCGCCACCGACGAGGTCAACGCCATAGGTCTCACAAGCCAGACGGATACCGGCATACAACTCGTCTAAATCTTCCACTGAAAAACGGCGAGACACGCCGAGACTGACCGTTATCTGTCGCGGCGTTCCGTTCATGGCATAGATATCAGAAAAGTTGACCACACACGACTTGTAACCCAAATGCTTAAGGGGTGTGTATTGCAAATCAAAATGGATTCCTTCAAGCAGAAGGTCTGTCGTAACAAGCGTACAGCGGTCACCATCATAGCGAATCACAGCCGCATCATCACCCACTCCGTGCAATGTCGACGTATTGCGACGCGGAAACTTTTCTGTCAAATGACGAATCAAGCCAAACTCTCCCAACGTGGAAATCTCAGTGCGTTTTGCATCCATAAAAAGTCGGTTGTGTCGTTATACAAAGCCTAAATCATCGCAAAGGTAAGAAAAACAATGCGAAAGTTTGCTCAATCAAAAAAAAAGCCTACCTTTGCAGTCCCATTTACCGGAACGCACATCCAAGAAAAATAATCATAAAGCGATACGACAATGAAACGTACATTCCAACCCTCAAACAGAAAGAGGAACAACAAGCACGGTTTTCGTGAGCGCATGGCCACAGCCAACGGACGCCGCGTATTGGCTGCTCGACGCGCCAAGGGTCGTAAAAAACTCACCGTTGCCGACGAAGCCTACAAGAAATAATCGACTGCTTTCTGTAGCACATAGAGCGAGACGTTGCACACAGCGTCTCGCTCTGTCTTTTGTAGCACGGACATTTCACGCGCCGGTTTGACACACAGATTTTCTGGCACCTGCTCCATACCCGCTAACCTGACACACATAGCACGCCGTCAACGATTTTCACCCATCAAAGCCTGCACAAGATACACCCACGCAGCAAGCTTGCCGATATTGACCGCCACCTGCCAAAGCACAGTCTGAGCACGCATCGCCACAACCGCACCCGTCAAAATTACAATGGCACGCCACAGCGGCATCGGCGACACAAATTTCGGCAGCATGTCAGCCGTCAGGCTGCCTTCCACCGACCGGTATGACCGCACGGCACCCGACGGCATCAATGCCCGGTGAGTCAACAACACACTGTGACATCACTTGATGGTCTCACCTGCCATCAGCAGTGACACTTATAGAATCCACAACCGTCTGATTATAAGCTGCAACAAGCCCAATACATTCACCAGCTTCATCTCACCCTCTTTTCCCAAAAAGACGAATCTTGTCTATGGAACAAACAAAAGCGGCAGCCCCTGCATACAGGAGTTGCCGCTTTGTGTCTTTAATCCTAATGTTGCGGATTAGCCGTTTATTTTGGCCATGTGGGCGATGAGATCGAGCACTTTATTTGAGTAGCCGATTTCGTTGTCATACCAGCTAACAACCTTTACGAAGGTGTCGGTAAGGTACACGCCGGCATTAGCATCGAAGATGCTCGTGCGGGTATCGCCAAGGAAGTCGCTTGATACGACAGCGTCTTCAGTGTAGCCGAGGATACCTTTGAGTTCTCCTTCGCTTGCCTTCTTCATAGCGGCGCAGATGGCTTCTTTGGTGGCAGGTTTAGCGAGGTTGACGGTGAGGTCTACAACAGAAACGTCAAGTGTCGGAACACGCATGGAGATACCGGTCAGTTTGCCGTTCAGTTCAGGAATCACCTTGCCTACGGCTTTGGCAGCACCTGTTGATGACGGAATGATATTGCCTGCTGCGGCACGTCCACCGCGCCAGTCCTTCATTGACGGGCCGTCAACGGTTTTCTGCGTTGCTGTTGTGGAGTGGACTGTCGTCATCAGACCATTAACAATGCCAAATTCGTCATTGAGTACTTTGGCAATCGGAGCGAGGCAGTTGGTGGTGCAGCTGGCATTGCTGACAAACTGTGTGCCCTTGACGTATGTCTTTTCGTTTACGCCGCATACGAACATCGGGGTGTCGTCTTTCGAGGGGGCAGACATGACTACATACTTGGCACCTGCCTGAATATGAGCCTGTGATTTCTCCTTGCTAAGGAAAAGGCCTGTTGACTCAACGATATATTCTGCTCCGATGGCATCCCATTTCAGGTTAGCAGGGTCTTTCTCAGCAGTAACGCGGATGGGGTTACCGTTGACAATAAGTTTGGAGTTTTCAACGTCGGCCTCAATGGTGCCCTCAAACTGTCCGTGCATCGTGTCATACTTGAGCATGTATGCCAGGTAGTCAACCGGACACAAATCGTTAATACCTACAACTTGGATATCGTTGCGCTTTTGAGCAGCGCGGAAAACGAAACGACCAATACGGCCAAAACCGTTAATACCTACTTTAATCATTTTGTTTGATTTGGTTTGTTAATTATATGATGTCGTTGTTCTTTCTGGCTGTGACAGCCTGCTTTTGTAAAGCGGTGCAAAGGTACGGAGAAAACGCAAACAGAGAAAATTTTTTGTTGTAAATCTTTCAAAACTACGGCTTTTGCAAAGTTGACTTTACAAAAACAGAGACCGTCTGCGGGCTTTGCAGACGGTCTTGATGGTAATTTGTTTGTCAGACGGGGTTTGTCTTAACGACGGTTGCGGTGGTGTATCTGCTGTTTCTTTTTCTTGTTTGCGATCAGGAGCACGACAAAGACGACAAGCAGTATTGCCACTCCTCCGAAGATGATGTATGACGAGACGCCCATTTCGTCTAAGTGATTTCCTTTGACGCGGTTCCACATGTCGAGCATGGCTTCGGTCTGGTCGGCACAGTCATGCATGAGGGCGCAGCGTTCTATCACAGCACGGTCGGGGTACATCACCGGGTTGAGGTTCACCGAGTCGGCACCTTGCGCGTCGCCAAAGAAGTAGGATGCATCTACCGGCTCAAAGGCTGTGTCAATCATGGCTTCCATTACTTCGGGGGTTCCGATGACACTCACATAGCCGATTTCGTTCATGTTGCGAATGGCGTTCTCAGGTTTGCACATAAAGTCGATCCAGTAACTGG
>JAFUXZ010000009.1 GCA_017470795.1 Paludibacteraceae bacterium | reverse complement strand
TGAGTCCTTCGTTCTGCCCGTGAAACTCATCGACCTCAATCGTCAGGCCCTGCCAGTCGACGTAGTAGCGCGTCTTCTCCACCCTGCCCGGCAGGCACAGACGCATCAGCTGCTGCGCCTGATGCAGTTCGACGGGCTGCTCCCATTCGTAGCGCTGAAGCCCGTCGTCTGAGCTGCGCCCTTTGATTGTGATCCATGCGCTGTCACCGGCTATGCGGATCCGCACCGAGCGTGCCGCGTCATGGGTCAGGTAGCCCTGGCAGATCGTCACCTGCCTGCACGACAGGTCGCGGTAGCCGGCATGACGCACCAGATATTTGCGCTCAATCTCCATCATGCCCCATGGCTGCACAGCTTGAGATATTCCGTCACGATGCCGAGAGCATAGTCGCCGCCGTGCCTGATTACGAACTCGCCGCTTGCATCCTCAGCATGCTCGTCAGCCTGGTCGCTGATGGCCCGTACCACCGCAAAGGGGACGTGGTAGTCGTAGCACACCTGGGCTGCCGCGGCACTCTCCATGTCGGCACACAGCACACTGGGCAGGTTGCGGTTCAGGGCCTTGCGCATGGCCGACGACCCGATGAAGAGGTCGCCGCTCGCGATGTCACCCACATGTATCAGCGGACTCTCGATGCCGGCATCGCGCAAGGTCCGGCGGAAGTCGGCATGGTCTTTCAGAAAGTTGAAGACGGCGGTCTTGCTGAGCTCGAGTTGGTCGGGCGAGACTTCAAAAGAGGTCTTGCCTGTCAGCGGAATCTCAAACCGGCGCAGGTTGGGACGCGCGTCCATATCGTGCTGAAACAGGTGATGCCCCACCACTACGTCGCCGATATTCACACCCTCAACCAGCCCTCCGGCAATGCCGGTGAAGAAAATCCGGTCCACACCGAACTCCACAATCAGATTGGTCACCGTCGTGGCTGCCGCCACCTTTCCCCAGCGCGAGAAGACTGCCACGATATCCACACCGCACAAACGGCCCTGATAGTACACGCGGTTGCCGCGCTCACACAGGCTCCTGTCTTCCACGACCGACAGCACCTTCTCCATCTCTTCGGGCATAGCCCCAACGATTCCAACTTTCATAAATAATCTTTATTAAGATGTCACAAAGGTATAAAAACTAATCGGATATGGGCAAGTATCCGGCCCTGAACGCACAAAAAGCAGTCAGGTCCCGAAGTCACTCCGAGACCTGAACAGACCACACCGCTGCCTCCTGCCGACGCTCCGCAGGAAGCCGCGCTACAGGCGTTTGAGATTCAAGACGGCCACATAGCGGTCATACCCCGCCCCGAAGACGTTCGACTCCGTTCCGAATGCGGTCTCACTGTCCGTCAGCCGCTCTATGAACATCCCTGCCACATCCTGCGCGCCTGAATGCAGGTAGTAGCGTCCGTCATCATGCCGCCGGATTGTGTACTCCATCATCCTGACATTCGACACGCCGGCATTGTTGGTCGAAAAGGTCGATGCACCGTCTTCATCGAAGGTGTACATAATTTCCATGTCATCGCCTATCGGTGTCTGCTTCGAACTCACCAGCGTCGCGCCGTTGTAGTAGCGTTCCTCCGATCTCACCACGCTCCAACAGCCGACAATCATCCGGCGCACAACGGCAATCGAATCGTCCGTCTGAACCGGCGTCGGAGTCTCACCGACAGGCTCCTCCGGCTGATTGACGCTCTCCCCGCCACATCCGACAGACACAACCAGCAACGTCAGCGCCACAACACACGACAGACGGCACATCAGGTTTCTTGCTTTCATAAGAGATCTCATTTTTATTACTAATTATTATTCGTTTTCCTCTAAATAAACCGCCAGAGAGATTTGTCTTGCCAAATCAACATCTTGAACGATACCCGCACATATTGCATTATATAAAGAATAAGCCATCTGATCTTGTATGGGAAGTAAAGCAC
>JAFUXZ010000008.1 GCA_017470795.1 Paludibacteraceae bacterium | reverse complement strand
GTTCGGAGGCTTGCTCCCAATAGAACTGCGTGATGCTGAACCTGTCGGGATATTGCATCAGCGCCTGATGAAGCTGCGGCGAGATGATATGAATCCCCGCAAAGGCGAACAGTTGCATATCAGCCTTGTGGAGACGCAGTTCTCTGTCATCCGGGCGCACCTCACCGGTCTCGATGTTGGTCCAGCCATGCAGACGCATGTCGGTGTCAAACAGAAAGTAGCGTTTCGTCCGGCGGGAACTTACGACAACCGTCGCGTCATCCTGCGGCCGGTGCTGCATCATCAGGCTTTTCAGATCCAGATTGCTCAGGATGTCCACGTTGTGCACAAGCACAGGTTCGCCATCAGCAAACAGCAGGGGGGCAGCCTTACGGAGCCCGCCGCCGGTATCAAGAAGACCGCTGCGCTCGTCAGAAATACTGATCTGCAGGCCAAAATTCTGATGAGCATGAAGAAAATCAATAATCTGGTCGGCAAAGTGATGCACGTTGACCACCAGACGGGTGAATCCTTCTTCACGCAGTTTTTCAATCAGAATCTGCAACAAGGGCTTGCCTTCAATCGGCACCAATGCCTTGGGCATCGTGTCTGTAAGGGGCTTAAGCCGGGTACCGAGTCCGGCGGCAAAAATCATGGCGTTCATGATGCTGTCTGCTGTTTGTGCACTTCGATGCGCAGAGCACCTGTGCGTTTGACAGACAAAGGTAGCATTTTCCTGCATGTATTGTGCGCACTGAAGAAAAAGGGCACACACATCATCACGAAAGGCGCATCCAAAAGAAAAGGACAAAGGCATTCGACGCGGATAAGCACGGCCGCGGATAGCAGACGACACGGATGCATTATGTCCGGACAAATCTGACAGGAGGTCATGAGGGCAATTCATCTGACCTGACGAAACCCGCATCACTCAAACGTCAGCAACAAGTCGGTGCTACTACAGCCGGAGGCGACATGCACACAAAGACGTGCAGGCAACGCATGTCTGACGGCGCAGACCGCACTGCAACATTCTGCCTAACAAAACAGTAGGGAAATAAAAAGGCCTATCGTACCGGCATCCATCCGCCAACGCTCGAACATGCAGCGGAGTCGATATAACAAGCTAACTATCAGACAAAAAGCAATCGTCTGCGCTCACAGCAAGACGGAGCACATGACTTCGGCATAATGATAGTTGCCCGTAGAGGGATGATCGCTTTGAAAACGATAGGAGTAATTCAGGTTGACAAAGAAATATGGGAGCGGGACGTATTTTGCACCCAATGAGCAGTAGTTCATGACGGCCGAAGTGGCTGTCCGGTCGTGTCGATAGGCATCATACTGGGCATACAACTGCCACTTCCGGCAAGGACAATAGCCGCCAAGCACATACCATCCGTCAGACTTAAGACTGCCGGTCTTTCCGCTCAGGTATTCCGTGCGGAGCATCCATTCCGAGTGTTTCCACTCAAGGCCGAAGGCAATCCGGTTTCTGTCCATGCGCTTCATCACATTGGAAACGCTGTCAAGGACATCGCTCATGCGTCCAAGATAGCCGGAGCAACTGACCGTCAGCCCCTGTATGGGGATAATGTCAATGCGCCCGGAAATATCCTTGTACTTGTTGTCATCAGCTCTGTTCAGTTCGGCTCCATTGAACACGCCGACAGTATATTTGAGCAGGTCGTGCTCCCCACCCTCGTGACCGACCTTAAAAGCTGATCCGTAGAACATCGCACCGATGTCGCGCCCGGCATTGTTGTAGCCTGATTCGTCCTGAAAGCCTGCCAAATGACGAACGGCCTGCGTACAGTTGATCATCTCCAACGTTTTCGGGCTGATCTGATTCTCAAGAGCGATGGGAGTCTTAAACTGACCAACGCTGAAATTGGCGTAACGGCCTGCATGAAAGTCGATACTCACATCATAGATCTTGGGCGTTCCGGCCAGATTGACCTGCAGACGATAACCGAGCCAGCTGGCAGGTGATCCCTGTGCATAGACCATGACACGTTTTAGGTTCAGCGTGTTGGAGTCATCATCAGTCTGATATGACGCATACATCTGGATGTAGCCCGTAATGCTCGGCAGCCACGGATGCGCCTTGTCAAGAGACGCAAGGGGCTTTTGAAGCAAGCCTTCGTCAACCGCAGCAGAATCATCGGCAGCATGCAGATGAGATATCGCCGTCAGAGAAACGGACAAAAGAAGGAGCAAAAGACGCTTCACGACTATCAGATTTTATTCTTACCGAAGTGGTTCGTAATCAGCCGCCCCAGCAGACTCAGGACCAGAACGATGGCTGTCAGCACCACTGCGGCGGCATAGGCATTGTTCTGTACGTTTTCATTCGGAGCCTGCAGATTGGAGAAGATAGTGAATGGCAGAGTGGCTGTCTGCTGCGTGAGCGACGTAGGAATGGAGTTGGAAAAACCTGCCGTGAACATCACAGCAGCAGCATCACCGATAGCACGGCCAATGCTGAGCAGCGTGGCCGTAGCGATGGCTGGAGCAATCTGACGCAGAACAACACCAATCGTCTCCCAACGCGTACTGCCAAGACTATACGTCGAGTCCAACAAGTCACGCGGTATGTTGCGCGCCACTTCATCAATCGAACGCACCAGCAAGGGGAT
>JAFUXZ010000099.1 GCA_017470795.1 Paludibacteraceae bacterium | reverse complement strand
CAATGAGAGCTACGACATCAACGTCACCCCCAGCGTCCTGCAAGATGCTTACTTCAACAGCATCACGCACAATCCGGCCACTCGTCAGATGCATGTACGCACTATTCTCTACGCCATGACGGCCGGCGAATCGGTGGCAATCATCGGCAGTGATGGCATCAAGTATTTCGACACGCACATTGTCAATCTGACCCCGCTGAACAAGGTGCAGATTTCGCCGAACTACTACATTGTGGGCGGCCCCAACGACTGGGCTACCTCGGCTGCTGAACGCAGTATCAAATTCAACCACAGCGACGTCAACGTCTACGATGATCCCGTCTTCACCGTCACTTTCGACGCCGCTGAGGGCGACACATGGTTTGCCATCGGCGACGACGAGGCTTGCGATGCTATCGGCAACGGCGACTGGTCGAAGCTGCTCGGCATCGTGGGTGGCAACAGCCAGTCGACTGAGGGCAAGCTCGACTTCCGCTACAACATGGGAGCCGAAAACTCATTCTGCGTGCCAGCTGGCGCCAAGCAGATTCGCGTGACCATCAACATGATGGACTACACCTTCGAAGTGAAAGCCATCAACTTTGCCGAGTACATATACGAGGCTGGTGTCAACAACAGCTGGGGTGGCATTCAGCAGCCCCTCTACTGCGCCGACGGCAATGGTCTCTACACAGGTTTCTTCTATGCCAAGGAAGACAGCTGGACCGGCGGTTTGGGTGCCTTCAAGTTCCGCGGTGCTGTCGACAACTGGGACAACGGCAACTGGGGTGCAGGCACCTACACTGACGAAGGCGGCACACTCACCGATACGAATGCAGACAACCTCTTTGCTACGCCCGGCTTCTATCGCGCCGATGTCGATCTGGCTTCGATGACCTACACGCTGACACGCATCAACAGCGTCTTCGTCGTGGGCAGCGCCATCAACAACGATTGGGACAAAGGCATTGAGATGACCTACAACGTCGACGAGCTCTGCTGGGAATGCGACGCCACGCTGAACGGCGACGTCATCAAGTTCAAGGGCAACGGCACGTGGGACACCTTTGACGGCAACTGGGGCGGTACGATGGACAACATCATCAACGGCTCCAACGACAACATCCCCGTCAACATCTCCGGCGACGTCCACATCAAATTCTATCCCATGTGCGACACGCGTTCTTACTGCACCATCGTAGCAAGATAATCGCGTAGGGCATAAGAAAAAACAACCCTGAAACGGGGCGGTTCCTCAAGAAGGAAACCGCCCCGTTTTTTTGTAGCATTCGCCACTATGCAACCGATTGCACCGTCAAGTAGGTGTTAATGCAGTGCCAAACAACGAGAGACTCAGAATAATATTGTATTTTTGCCATCAGAAACCAATAACAAAAAATTAGCATGAAGAAATTATTAGCCCTTGCAGGATGCATCATGATGATGCTGACTGGCTGCGAACCGAAGCAGCAAAAAGGCACAGACGGTTTCCTGCTGCCAGCCGTCGACGACATTGCCATGTATCAGGTCAACCCGCGCGTCTTTGCGCCTCAAAACTCGCTGCGCGCCGTGGCCGGCCGCATCGACTCTATCCAGGAGCTGGGCGTCAACGTGGTGTGGGTGATGCCCATCTACCCCATCGGCCTCGAGAAAGGCAAGAACTCCCCCTACTGCATCAGCGACTATACGGCCGTGGCGCCCGAGTTCGGCACCATCGACGACTTCAAGCACTTGGTGCAGGTGTGCCACGAGCACGGCATGGGCATCATCCTCGACTGGGTGGCCAACCACACGGCGTGGGACCATCCCTGGGTGAAGGAGCAT
>JAFUXZ010000098.1 GCA_017470795.1 Paludibacteraceae bacterium | reverse complement strand
GCATGTTCAACCAGAAGACAGAGAATATCGCCGCACTGCTCCAGCAGGTAGAGCCCTTTGAAACCGAACGCATCAGACGCATCCGCGAGAACCTTGAGAACGGGTTGCAACAACTGGCTGAAAGCACCAAGATTGACTTCGACCGCAACCGGTTGGAGCAGGAAATGATCTACTACATCGAGACACTGGACATCAACGAAGAGAAAGTACGGCTGCGCAACCACCTCCAATACTTTACGGAGACCATGCAGGAAGACGAACCGGTCGGCAAAAAACTGGGATTCATCGCACAGGAGATGGGGCGCGAAATCAATACGCTTGGCTCCAAGTCCAATCAGAGTGAGATGCAAAACATCGTTGTGCGCATGAAGGACAATCTCGAACAAATCAAGGAGCAGGTACTTAACGTTCTGTAACACACTGACGCAATCATGATATTCATCATTTCATCGCCCTCTGGAGGCGGAAAAGGGACCATCATTGCACACTTGCTGCAAAGTTTTCCAACACTCGAATTCTCCGTATCAGCTACAAGCCGGAAACCGCGCGAAGGCGAGCAGGACGGGGTCAACTACTACTTCGTAAGTCCGGAAGAGTTCAAACGCAAGATTGCCAACGACGAACTGATCGAATACGAAGAAGTCTATGCAGGAAGTTACTACGGGACGCCCAAGTCTGAAATCGACCGCATACAGCGCAAGGGGCATCATGTCGTCTTCGAAGTAGATGTCAAAGGAGGTATAAAACTCAAAAAAATCTTCGGCGAGAAGGCTCTGTCAATCTTCATCATGCCACCAAGCATCGAAGAACTCCGCCGCAGACTCATCGGACGCGCTACAGAGCCCCTCGATGTGATTGAAAAACGAGTTGCCAAGGCCGCCCTCGAGCTCTCGTATGCCGAACAATATGACCGTGTGCTCGTCAACGACGACTTGAACCTTGCCAAAGCTCAGGCCGACGAAATCATCAGGCAATATATCGACCGCGAAACCATCGGATGACATGCGCACCGGGTCAGAATACCCGCAAAACGCATACTGAACAACAAGCCTCGGCACAGCATCTGCCGGCATCATTTATCACGAATTTTCGACATTGTTGCAATACGAAAAAAGTATTATTTTTGCGGCAATGCTATCATAACAAGAGAGTCAAACCATCAATTCAATGACACAACCAACCCTTTTTATCCTTGCCGCCGGCATGGGAAGCCGTTATGGAGGTCTTAAACAGCTTGACGGACTCGGTCCGAATGGTGAGACCATTATGGATTACTCCATATACGACGCCATCAGAGCCGGATTCGGTAAAGTCGTATTCGTCATACGCCACTCCTTTGCTGACGACTTCAGAAAAATCGTACTCCCAAAATTTGAGGACGACATCAAGTGCGAAGTTTGCTATCAGGAAGTCGAGAGCGTTCCCGAACAATTCAGCATCAATCCTGAGCGTACCAAACCATGGGGAACCGGACATGCGTTGCTCATGGCCAAAGATTTGATAAACGAGCCGTTCGCGGTCATCAATGCCGACGACTTCTACGGACGTGATTCATTCATGGTGCTGGCCGACTTCCTGCGTCAGGCAGAAGGAACAGAGGGAAAATACTGTATGGTGGGCTATCACGTGGGCAACACGCTGTCAGAAAGCGGCTCCGTGAGTCGGGGAGTATGTCAGATGAATCAGGAGGCATACTTGACAGACATCACCGAGCGTACGGGTATCGAAGATCAAGGTGGAAAAATCGTCTTTCGCGAAGCAGACGGAAAAGACGTCATGCTGCAGCCTGATACCCTGGTATCGATGAACATGTGGGGATTCACGCCCGACTATTTCAGGCATGCAGAGCTCCGTTTCAACCAGTTCATGGAAGAACACGGCAACGAACTCAAGTCGGAGTTTTACATCCCGACCGTTGTCAATGACCTGATAAACAAGAAACTTGCGTCAGTCAAGGTGCTGGACACGACCGCCAAATGGTTCGGCGTGACTTATGCTGAAGACCGTCCGCAAGTAGTCATGAAAATACACAAACTCGTCCAACAGGGAATCTATCCAGAAAAACTCTTCAACAAATAACATGTCCAGAATAGTTGTTACCGGGGGCACCGGCTACATTGGTTCACATACCGTCGTCGAACTGATTCAATCCGGGTTTGACATTACAATCATTGACAATCTCTCCAACTCCGAGATTGAAGTTCTTTCAGGCATCGAACGTATTACCGGTGTACGTCCTGATTTTGAAAATATCGACTGTACCGACTACATGAATCTTGACAAGATGCTCGAGAAGTACACCGACATCGAAGGCATCATTCACTTTGCAGCAAGCAAGTCCGTCGGCGAGTCTGTTCAGAATCCCCTGCTCTATTATCACAACAACATATCTTCGCTCATCAACCTGCTGGAGTTGATGCCTAAGCACAACATCCGCCATATAGTGTTCTCATCCTCATGCACCGTCTATGGTCAACCCGACCACATGCCGGTCAATGAGAATGCACCCATCAAACCGGCGCTGTCACCTTATGGCAACACCAAACAGATTTGCGAAGAAATCATACGTGACACCATCCATGCCACACCGCAGATAAATGCTACCATCCTGCGCTATTTCAATCCGATAGGTGCACACCCGACAGCACTGATTGGCGAACTTCCCAATGGAATCCCCAACAACCTCCTGCCCTTCATCACACAGACCGCAGCAGGGCTACGCAGTGAGTTGCGCGTCTTTGGAAATGACTATGACACGCCTGACGGCTCCTGCATCCGTGATTACATCTACGTCGTAGACCTTGCGAAAGCACATGTAGCAGCATTGCAGCACATGCTTGCAGGCAAGAAGAACGGACAACTGGATTATTACAACCTCGGGACCGGTCGCGGACTCTCAGTGCTTGAGATTCTGGACATGTTCCAGAAGGTAAACGACGTGAAAGTGCCATACAAGATTGTCGAACGGCGTGAAGGAGACATTGAGCAGGTGTGGGCGGACTCCAGCAAGGCCAACAAAGAACTGAACTGGAAAGCCGACACTCCGCTTGAAGATATCCTGCGCAGTTGCTGGCAGTGGGAACTGCACCTCAAAGAACGCAGAGAACAAGCACAGGCTCAATAACCGCAAGCCCACAGTTGTCTGTCAACGACGCTGCACGAGCAATCAATCCTATTGTTCCGCATCACACTATTAAGCACTGACACATGGAACTGTATCCCCTGAAGTTCACCCCGATTCTCAAAGAGAAAGTATGGGGCGGTCAACGTCTTCGCAGTATCTATGGCAAGCACCAGGGACATTTGCAGAACATCGGAGAAAGCTGGGAGATTTCCGGCTATGAAGGTTGTGTTTCCGTCGTAAGCAATGGCTATCTGGCAGGGAATCAGTTGGACGAACTCATCGAGGTCTACATGGGTGAACTTGTAGGCGACAGCGTCTACGACCGATTCGGATTAGAGTTTCCTCTGCTTTTTAAGTTGATTGACGCCGATGAGAACCTGTCGATCCAAGTTCATCCTAATGACGAAGTAGCGGGCGCATACAACGCCATGGGGAAGACTGAGATGTGGGTCGTGCTCCATGCAGAGCCGGGAGCAAAGATTGTTGCCGGATTCAAAAAGCAAACCGACAAATCAGCGCTTGCCCGGTCTGTCGAAAATGGCGGACTATGCGATTTCCTCTGCGATATTGAAGTTCATGCAGGAGATGTTATCTTTGTACCTGCCGGACGCATTCACTCTATCTGCAAAGGTGTCATGGTGGCCGAGATTCAGCAAAACAGCGATCTGACCTTCCGCCTGTACGATTATGACCGCATTGATGCTACCGGAAAAAAGCGCGACCTGCATGTTGAGCAGGCTTTGGAAGCCATCGACTACGCTGCCACACCGAACCCGGTAACTCATCCTGACGAGAAGATGAACGGGGCCACCAACCTGGTACAATGCTCCTACTTCACAACAAACATGATATGTTTCAACCGGACTATACAACGCGACTATGCTCTGCTTGACTCCTTTGTGACATATATCTGTACGGAAGGAGCCTTTGAGGTAGAGACACGGGGAGGAAAAGCCCTTGTCAACAAAGGCGAGAGTGTATTGATTCCAAATAGTCTTGAACAGGTCACGCTTCGCCCAAAGCAACGGGTTGCCCGGCTGATTGAAACATACGTAAACTAAGACGAAGACATCCGCTGCCCTGACAGATACATCTGTCGCTCAACGGACTTATTTATACAACAGAACAAATGAAAGAGGCATCATCAGATGCGACAACAAATCACTTAATCTCATCCACACAATGAAAGACCTACTCGCTTATCGTCATATCGGCATCGACCACAATGACGAACAAGAAATGCTCCAGACACTCGGGGTAAACAGCGTTGAAGAACTCATCAAACAAATCATACCGGACAACATCAGACTCCAAGAGCCGCTCCCCATATCTAACGCAATGACCGAGCATGAATATGCTTCCCACATTGCAGATCTCGCAGCTAACAACAAGCAATACAAGAGCTACATCGGACGCGGGTGGTATGATACGCTGATGCCTGCTGTCATTCAACGTAATATTTTGGAAAACCCTGTGTGGTATACGAGTTACACTCCATATCAGGCAGAGATTTCTCAAGGACGCCTTGAGGCTCTTATGGTCTTCCAGACGGCAGTCAGCGACATGACCGGTCTTCCTTTAGCCAACTGTTCAATGCTCGACGAAGCCACAGCGGCTGCCGAAGCCGCTACGATGATGCTCAACCTACGCAGTCGTGAGCAACAGAAAAACGGGGCGAACGTACTCTTTGTCGATGAGAAGATATTTCCACAAACGCTTGCCGTGCTGCGCACGCGTGCACTTGGTCAAGGCATTGAGATTGAAGTCGGCAACTACCTGACGCATCAGTTTACCGAACGGCATTTCGGAGCCATAGTGCAATATCCCAACGCAGACGGTTCGATTGAAGACTACTCTGATTTTACCCAACGCGTTCACGAGTGTGGTTGCAAAGTTGCAGTCGTGGCTGACATCATGGCCCTTGCACTTATCAAGTCTCCAGGTTCATGGGGAGCAGATATCTGCGTCGGTTCTACACAACGATGGGGCATCCCGATGGGATTCGGCGGACCCGCTGCCGCGTACTTCGCCACTCGTGATGAATACAAGCGCGAAACACCCGGCCGTATCATCGGACTAAGTCGCGACACGCACGGAAGACCCGCTTATCGTTTGGCACTTCAAACACGCGAGCAGCATATCAAGCGCGAACGGGCTACGTCAAACATCTGCACTGCGCAGGCACTCATGGCCACCATGGCCGGCATGTATTGCGTCTATCACGGGGCAGACGGAATCCGACAGATTGCACAAGACATACATAGCAAAGCGGCCTACTTGAATGAGATGCTCGAAGCATACGGGTATCAACAGGAGAACACCCAATTCTTCGACACGCTCAAAATACAACTGCCGGAGCAGGTCAATACAGAGAAGTTGCGCCAACTGGCCTTAGACTACGAAGTCAACCTCTACTATTATGATGATGATCCACAGGTCGGCCAAACAGATGCAGGGCATGTTGGAGTAAGTATTGACCAGACCACAGACAAGGACGACATCAATGTCCTTATGGACATCTTCGCACAGGCTGTTGACAATCAGGCTGTGCTGGTTGAGCAAGGCGAGCAGTTGGAAGGTCTGTGTGCCATAGAAGACCAGTTCCTGCGTGAGCAAGACTACCTGACGGCCTCCGTTTTCAAGAAATACCACACGGAAACCGAGATGATGCGTTATATCAAACGTCTAGACAGAAAGGATATCTCCCTCACGCACACAATGATTCCGCTTGGGTCATGCACAATGAAACTCAATCCTGCATCAACAATGATTCCAATCAGTTGGGCACAGTTTGGCGGTATACACCCAATGGCTCCAGCTGATCAAGTAGAGGGATACACACTGATGCTCAACAATCTGAAGCAGCAGTTGTGCGCCATAACAGGATTTGCTGACTGCAGCCTTCAGCCGACATCCGGTGCAGCGGGCGAATATGCCGGCCTTGTTGTCATTCGCGATTTCCTTCGCCGTCAGGGCCAAGAGCAGCGCAAGGTCTTACTTATTCCCGCCAGTGCACACGGGACGAATCCTGCAAGCTGTGTTCAAGCCGGATTCACTCCTGTTGTTGTCAATTGTGATAATGAAGGTAACATTGACATGGCAGACTGGAAGGCAAAGATTCAGGCAAATGCTGACACCCTGGCAGGATGTATGATTACCTATCCCTCAACGCACGGAATCTTTGAGAAAGACGTTAAACAGATGTGTCAGTACATTCACGATGCAGGCGGTCAGGTATATATGGACGGTGCAAATATGAATGCACAAGTCGGGCTGACCAATCCGGCTACCATCGGGGCTGACGTATGTCATCTGAACTTCCACAAGACCTTTGCATCGCCTCACGGAGGTGGAGGACCGGGTGCTGGGGCCATCTGTGTGGCTGAGCATCTGATTGAGAGCCTTCCCGGAGTTGAAGCAAATCGCGTATCCTCCGCTTTGAACGGCAATGCAGGTATCAATGAAATATGCTATGGATACATCTGCATGATGGGAGCCGATGGTCTCAAGAAGGCGTCAGAAGCCGCCATCTTAAGTGCCAACTATCTGGCCGAACGGCTTGACAAAGAGTACGGAGTTCTATATCGTGGATTCGCACACAGAGTCGGCCACGAACTGATTCTCGACTGCCGTCAGTTCAAGACGGCTGGAGTCACGGAGACCGATGTTGCAAAACGTTTGATGGACTATGGATACCACGCCCCCACCCTTTCGTTCCCCGTACACGGGACATTGATGATTGAGCCGACAGAGAGCGAGAGCCTGCATGAGTTAGAACAGTTCGCCGATGCCATGACGCATATTCGTCAGGAGATACGTGACATAGAGAACGGCACTGCCGATGCTAAGGACAATCTGTTGCTCAACTCGCCCCATGCCGAGTATGAGGCCATTGAAGACTGGACACATCCGTACACTCGCCAGCAAGCGTTCTATCCTACTGAATGGGTGGCACAAAGCAAGTTCTGGATTCCCGTTACACGTGTCGACAACGGATGGGGTGATCGCAATCTGATTGCCCGTTTGGACGACTGAATCTCCGACAGATGCCTGCCCGGTCCATCGTCATTTCCTACATTGTGAGACAATACTGAAAATTATGATACAAGTTCTTAAAATCAATCCGGCCGACAACGTTGTCGTAGCCATTCAACCTCAGCAGAAAGGAGCCGTCATCAATGTTGACGGACAGTCAATCACAATCCTTGAAGATGTTCCGGCAGGTCATAAGATTGCCATCCACGAAATCAAGCAGGGGCAGGATGTCATCAAATACGGCTATCCCATCGGACATGCACGTGAGGACAAACAACCCGGGTCATGGATGAACGAGCACAACATCAAGACCAATCTGTCCGGCCTGTTAAGTTACAGTTATACTCCCAAGCAAGTCAGCCTGAACATCGCT
Organism: Paludibacteraceae bacterium; assembly: GCA_017470795.1. Taxonomy (GTDB): domain Bacteria; phylum Bacteroidota; class Bacteroidia; order Bacteroidales; family Paludibacteraceae; genus RGIG4928. The sequence continues at coordinate 9,859 of JAFUXZ010000098.1, read as the reverse complement.
GATGAGAAGCGTACATTCAGGGGATACAGACGGGCTAACGGACAGGTCGGCGTACGCAACGAGGTATGGATTGTGCCTACCGTAGGCTGCGTTAATGGCATAGTTCAGGACTTGTGCCGCCAGTTGCACGAAGAGACCGGACTCCAGGGGGTAGATGCGATTGAGTGCTTCCCACACAATTATGGCTGCTCTCAACTGGGCGATGATCATGAGAACACGAAGAAAATCCTGCGTGACCTTGTGTTGCATCCAAACGCAGGTGCTGTGCTTGTCGTAAGCCTTGGGTGTGAGAACAACCAGCCCGATCAGTTTGAGCAGACGCTTGGCGAGTATGATCACAACCGGATTCGCTTCATGGTTACGCAGAAGGTCGTCGGTGACGAGCGTGAAGAAGGCATGCGCATCTTACGCGAGCTCTACTCTATTGCCCGTCAGGACGAGCGTACAGACATTCCGGTCAGCGAGCTCCGTGTCGGTCTGAAGTGCGGAGGCAGTGACGGGTTCTCCGGCATCACGGCCAATCCGTTGCTCGGCATGTTCTCCGACTGGCTGGTCGCACAGGGAGGCACCACCGTACTCACTGAAGTGCCCGAAATGTTCGGAGCGGAGACCATATTGATGAACCGTTGCGCCGACAGTCATTTGTTCGACCAAACAGTCAGCCTGATTAACGACTTCAAGGAATACTTCCTGAGTCATGGTGAGCCGGTTGGCGAGAATCCCTCACCCGGCAACAAGGCCGGCGGAATCTCTACGCTGGAAGACAAGGCCCTTGGGTGCACGCAGAAATGCGGTACGAGCTTGGTTCGCGGTGTGATGCCTTATGGCGAGCGTCTGGAGCATAAGGGGCTGAATCTGCTCAGTGCTCCCGGCAATGACCTTGTAGCCTCCACAGCCCTTGCATCGTGTGGATGTCACATTGTGCTCTTCACCACCGGCCGTGGCACGCCGTTCGGAACCTATGTGCCCACCATGAAAGTGTCGACCAACAGCACCCTGTATCGCAACAAGCCCAACTGGATTGACTTCAACGCAGGAACGATTGTTGAAGACGAGCCGATGGACCAGGTGGCACGACGTTTTACGGACTATGTCCTCCGTGTTGCAAGTGGTGAGCAGGTCAACAACGAGAAGAACGGTTATCACGAGATAGCCATCTTCAAGAATGGTGTGACTCTCTGAACATGGACAGCGTAAGTTAGTATCAGACAATGCGCGTGCGGCATGTGATGGCATGTCGCACGCTTTATTATCGTCCGCACTTGTCGTCTGCAATAATTCTGATAATATACTTGTGTACGCCCCTGCTGATTGTGTGGCTGCATCAGCGCTATGGATGGGTGCGTCGCATCGGGACGGTCATCATGGCCTATGCCATAGGCATCTTGCTGTCGGTGACAGGCATCACTCCTGCACATCCGTCCGAATCGCTGGCGCAGATACAGACACTGCTGATGAATGTGTCCGTGCCGCTGGCAATCCCGCTGATGCTCTTTGGTTGCGACTTCCGGCTCTGGACCCGTTCGCTGCCCAAAACATTTCAGGCACTCTTGGGAGGCCTGCTGGCCGTCTTGCTGTCAGTCGTATCTGCATACTTCATCTTTCGTAACAGAGGCATCTGCGGCGATGCTGACCGTTTTGCCGACATCACAGCCATGCTCTCGGGCATCTACACCGGTGGAACCATGAATTTCAACGCCCTTGGGCTGGCACTCCATGTTGACGAAACAGTACTTACCACCCTGCTCACCATCGAGATGCTTGTCACGTTCCCATATCTTGCCTTTGTTGCTGCCGGTGGTTTCCGCATCTTCCACAGACTGCTGCCATTCGGAACTGATGCGACCAATCACGAACAGGCCGATGTGGAGATGCACGATGTAGAAGAATACGGCGGCATGACTGACCGGAAGACGCTGCCGCGCACTATGGTCGGCCTGCTGCTTTCCGTCCTGTTTCTCCTATGTGGCATCAGTCTCTCATTGCTTCTGACAGGAGCACTCAATGAACTTATCATTATCCTGACCATCACAACTTTGAGTATCGGTGCCGGATTCAGCCGTAAAATCCGTGCACTGCCCAAGACGTTTGAACTGGGGATGATTCTGATCCTGCTATTCAGCGTGGTGGTAGCCTCCCGATTTGATTTCAGGTCACTTTCAGAAAGTATGCTTCCTCTGGCCGGATTTGTGCTGTATGTGCTGATGATGACCATCATGCTCCATGTACTGATGTGTCGTCTGATGCATGTAGAAGGCGACCTGTTTGTGGTTGCCAACATCGGGCTGCTATGCTCACCCCCATTCATTCCTCCCGTTGTCGGGGCTATGGGCAACAAGTGCGTACTCATCAGCGGCATAGCCATCGGTCTGGCCGGGTATGCCATCGGCACCTATCTCGGGGTCGGCATCACCTATCTGCTGCATATTATCGGGTAACACAACTGCTGCGCAACGCTGAAACGCGCAGCCCCGAGCCAGCTTGCCGAGAGCACATCACGCGCCAAACCTTTCCCTGTGTCTGTTGCCGGCAGCATCTCCTGTCACCGAAACGTTATGCCCCACTTATCCAACAGCTGATAAGGCCGCGAAAGCATCATGCAACACTGCGACGCGGTACACAGCAGGACACATGTCTTGCCCCTTCACAGCGCCCTCGTCTCTGCATCCGTACCCGCCATCCCACTGTCCACCGCCAGCAGCATCAGCAGAAGTCAAGGCACATCTTGCTGCAAATCCGACGGCAGCACACGCACGGATGGTTTATCGGCATGTTAGCCCCACAGAGAGACGTCACGCGCATCTAAACTGCACGTCATAACAAAACTATAGCATACGACTGTTTCGTATGCTATAGTCCTGAAGTTAGTATTAAAATCTGCGTTTCTTATCGCGGAGGTCTATCACACGCGGCAAAGCACTGCGCCATCATGCACAGGCACCTCTGCCACCCGTTTTCACCCGCCGTTACTGGCGTGTGTAGATTTGATTGAACCTCTCCTGCCCTGACAAAGCGTATTCAGAGGAAGGGAGCACGGTGCAATCCAGCGGATTGGGCTGGTCATCAACAGCTCCGAAGGCATTGACATATCGGCCGGGAAGTCCGGAGAGGAAGGTGATGGAGGTTTGGTTGAGCATTTCCTGAAGGATGGTGCGCGTCGTGTCGCGGTAGTAGTTCCATACTTCAAAAGTGATGCCGTCCTGATAGTTCTCACGGCAATAGTTGAGCACCTGAGCATTGACGCCACGCGTGCTGACCCTGATGCCGTTCTCCTCATAACTAATGTTCAGGCTGACGGTATTACCGTTTATCTGCATCGAAACCGTTTCTACATAGTCGTTATATTGCATGATGCCCTGCGGATTCGAGAGAACTATGTTCATGTCATCTGCCGCACAATAAAAACTCATCGGAACACTGATAAAGACTTCGACATCAGTGGTGTCGCGCACGTGCACGGACAACTTTGTTGCGATGTAATCATCAGCCTCTTTTTCTGCATTGATTGAAAGATTTGCTTCCACCTCGCCCTCTCCGGGTTGGTAGGTGTCATCCGTTGAGGGAGCTGTTGGCTGAGAGCCGTCGGCAGGCGTAAGTTTGATGACCCAGTCATTATATACGCCATCACCGTCATAATACTCTCCGCTGGTTTTGCGCGTGCGGTAGTCAAATCCGAGATAATATCCATAGCCGGGAATGGCATAGACACACCATGCATCGTGCTTTGTGTTGTCCGTATCCCCATAGCTGTCATGATAGGTAGGGTCGACCAGCGGCAGATTCAGACAGAGAGCATCAGGTCCCCACGATGCGTTGTAGTCGTTAATATGCTGACCGTTAATCACAAGATAGTCCATCTGATTTCCACCGGTGACTCCGTGTTGCGCACCGTTGTTGTCCACCAAAGTATTACCGGTATAATAGACATATGACGACCCCAGACTCTGAACAAAATAGTTCTGGCAGTCAAAAATCCTGAAGCCTTCAGTCGGATGGTCCTTGATGTAGTTCATCACATAAGTCCGTTCCTCCTGTGTCACAGCCGTAGGGATAAGTGCCTTGTATGCCTCAGGAATGTTGTTGTCGTACACCTTGTGGTACTGGAAGTCAGCAGGTGCTTTCTGCTGCACGCCAAATGATGACCGATGCGTGTGACTTCCTGAATAAATCACATAGTCGGCCCGACGTGCCGGTTTGAGAATGACATTGCTGTCTGTAGCCTCGTCTTTCTCACTGCATGCAATGAACATCAGCGATGATGCCAGAAGCATGCATACAATTCTCATCTTTCTTTTCATCATAGTTAACAATGATTTTTATGTGTTTGTGTTGTAGTTATTCCTTCATCAGGACGAATCATAGCAACGCATCGGGCGATTGCTCATCCGTGTAATACAGATTCTTCTTCGTCTCACCGTTGGCTATATCCTCCTCCGTCATCTTGTTTGAAAAACGCTCCTCATAGTCAGAGTGGTCGATAGACGGTCTGACGATTTGGACATCAAACGCAAGTTCCACCTCACCGTCAGGGACGATATTGCCGTAAATTCTAATCTTATGTGCTGCAAGATTAACGTTGCTGCCCGTGTCGAAATTGAATATCATGATTGCCGAATCACCAACCGGAATCAGACTCGGTTCCTCTGTGGTCAGCGTAATGGCACTGCAAGAGGGCTGAATCTCATCTATGATTAACGGCTTGGGGCCATCGTTGTAGATTTTCCAAAGCATGTGCAGTTCGTCTCCCTGTATGATGGGCAGATAGTGGCGCACGGGGTCCTCCACACGAATCTGCGTCGGGCCAATCACCTTCCTGCATCCCACCGGACATAAGAGCGTCAGAACGAGTAGCAGATATGTATGTCGCTTTATCTTCATGACAGATTAGAATCCAATGTTCATTGAGAGATTCAGATATAGATAGTTACGCACCGTTTTGTCATTATTACCCATCACATACCACGACAGGCTCGCCGAAAGTCCAAGATGACCGTTGACTGTATAATAGCCGCCGGCCGACACATTAGTATTGAGGTTTGCAAAACGGATTGGCAGACTGTTGTCAAGCAATGTCAGATCAGGTGCATTCCCCACCCCCACGGACGTAAACAGATGACTCCTGTCTCCATCCAAGGGGAAAAACTGCATCTTTAAGCCGGCATTTGCATACACATGCTGCTCCATCAGATAGGCATCCAACCCCGGCGTGAGATAGAACTGCCCCGCCGTCCATTCAGCTGATGCTCCCAGAGCCCACAAATGATATTGCAGTTCGTCATCAATATAACGCCAAGAGATGCGCTCTGTGAGCGTCCACTGATCCGACAGGTTCTCCGATACAGCAACTTTGGCCGTCCCCTTGGGCAGGAAGCGGTTGGCCCACGAAGCCTGCACGCTGAGGTCACCCCATGTGTAGTAATGTGAATAGCCAAGTCCGAACTGGACACCCGTACCGCCGCCTGTGACGATGGTAGTATCTGCTCCGTCATCCGTCTCTTCGGTCCACGAACTGCTCTCACGCCCGGCGTATGCCGCAGAGACTTCCATACCATCATGTTTCCATGCATGCGAATAGGTTATGTAGGCATTATGATTCAGTTGATCAAGACTGCTACGGCGTGCGTATTGGTATTCGAGTGACAGATTATTCTTCAGCGTGCGTGATTCCAACAAATACCGATGGCGGGTGACGTAGTGATACTCATTGAGCGATGGTTGATAACGCATGATGCAGGCATAGGCCGAGTCATATTCGTGCAGCCGCTCATAATGTATGGAGCGCATCATCCAGTCATCACCCAGACTGTCGGTGCGGGTCGTATCAGGCAGCATGCTGATGCATGTACGGATACGACGCTGAATCACATCGCGTTGCTCGTCATCCATAGTCAGGGAGTCGGCCTGCCGGAGCACATCAAGAGCATCCTGCCAGAGTTCGTCTTGCATCAGGTCAGTTCCTGTGCGAAGGCGCTTCTCGGCAATCATCTCACGAACCTCTTCGTCATCAGGAGCGAGCACATATCGTTCTTCAAGCAAACGTGACGCACGCCTGTCGTTGCCGAGTCTGAGTTCGGTCAAATATGCCTTGGCCAATAACTCACGGCTGTCGCCATGAGCCTTACGTGCCTCACTGATATAGAATTGTGCATCATCCCAATAGCCACGTTGCATGGACGTACGGATCAGCCAGTCAAGAGCATCATCAGAATGCTGAGTGCCATAGAGGCGGCGATAACGGCTATAGACGTCATTACGGTCGGTAGCCTGAGCAATTTCAAGTTGCAGGTCGCGACGCAGATTCTCCAAGCCCTCGTTGCCATACAGGCGGATACAGTCGTCAAGATAATTTTCCGCGTCCTGATAGAAGGCGCAATCTGTCAGAATGGAAACACGACGGCGGATTAACTGGCGGTTGCCATGCGTGTTGTTTACGCCCTTGGCGCAAATCTCAAGTGCCTCTTGTGTTTTCCCTTCTTTAAGCAGCGAACCGGACAGATCGAGATAGTATTGGGGATCCGTCGGTTGATTGACAATCAGATCTCTGAGGGTTTGTTGTGCCTCCTGTTCACTGCCCCGCTTGCGCTGTTCCTGATAGAGTTGCTCCTTGCGGTAGACGATATCATTCTTTACCTGTTCATTCTCGGGATAGATGGTGGCCAACCGATCGAGCAGCCGGTCGGCTTCCGTATCGTTATTGTTAAGCCGATACAATTCGATTTTCTTGCGCCACAGGCGAATGTTATACGGACTGAATGTGAGCAGGTCGTTGACGTGAACGATGGCCGTAGCGTAGTTTTTCTCTACTTCTTCAATCTTGAGCAGGAGTTCCAGGGCCTCTGTATTGGTATTGTCGTCCTTCATTGCACGGAGCAGGTAGCGACGCGCAATGTTGTTGTCGCCCTTGTGGTTCCAATAGCGGCCGTTCAGATAGCAGAAGACGGACGTGTAACCCCATTCCAAGTCTGCCGCATCAAGATATTTCTTGGCATCAGTCCACCTGTCGCGTCGCATCAGGCTGCGAATAGTGTCTTCATACTCCTGAAGCGACATGCTGATAAAAATCGGTATTTTTTCTCCCTGCGTACGTGCGGAGTGTTGGTCTCCGCTCACGTAGGCACCGGCAAAGATACCGACCTGGCAGGTCAGCAACATGAGCAAAACGGCTATGTATCGATGCTTTCTCATCATGGCTTCGCCGGAGTACGCTTCATACCGGTCCGGGTCATTTCGCCCCATACGGCACTTCGCTTTGTCAGATAGTTGTAATAGCCTTTAATGGAGAAGAAGACTATGAGGGGGTGATACACAATAGGTTCGAGGATGGCTGCAATAACCAGCTTCAGATAACTGCTGGAATGTTTGTAAGAACCGCCGGGCATGTAATCAAAGAAGATTACGAAACTCGACAGCAGCAGTGAGAAGATGTATATGGCGGCGAGCAACACCCAGAACGATTGCCAGTTGACTCCGTTCGTGAAGAGCAGGAACAGCAGCATGAGCATTCCGATTGCTTCAATGATTGGCGCAAGGAGTTCGAAAAACAATGTGTATGGCAGCGTAATCATGCCAAGCCGCTTATACTTTGGATTGAACAGCATGTAGCGGTGCTTCCACATGTGCTGCATCAATCCGCGTCCCCACCGGATACGCTGGCGCTTCAGCACTTTGATGGAGGACGGTCCTTCGGTCCAGCAGCAGGTGTGCGGAATCTGCACCACTTTGTAGGGGCGCTTCTGTTCACAGCAGTATCCGATCATGCGTGTAATCATGTCCATATCTTCTGCAAACGAACTGCTGTCGTATCCTCCTGCTGCCAGTACGACCTCTGTATTGAACAGTCCGTAACCGCCGGACACGTTGTTCATTGCATTCACCTGACTCCACCCCATCTTGCCGATTAGGAAACTACGCTTGTATTCCAGATCCTGAAACAATGGGATGGGTTTGCTCGCAGGATGGATGTTGACCAGCTGACCATCCGAAACGGTGTTGCCGTTACTCATTGACATGGTGCCACTCACGGCAATGATGCTCTCATCCTGCAGTATGGGGAAGATACAATGCTTGATGGCATCGCGTGAGAGGATACAGTCTACGTCCGTGTTGATGAAATAGGGCGTACGCACGACATTCAGCCCGGCATTGACTGCATCGGCCTTCGTACCGCCGTTTACCTTGTCAACCACTGTCAGGCGGTGATATTCCGCATTCTTTGAACGGAACAGGCGGCGGAAGGGCTTGCTATGAACGTGCTGTACGTATTCATAGGGCACTTCCTCAAGGTCAAAATAGTCAATCAGCAGTTCAAGTGTATTGTCCTTACTTCCGTCGTTGACAATCACGACCTCAAAGTTGGGATAGTCGAGCTGAAGCAGTGAGTTGACATTGTCGATAATGGTCTTGCTCTCGTTGTATGCCGGAGCGACAATGCTGACCCCAGGAGCGAAGGGGCTTCCTTCAACGGCCTGACAGATGTGGTCGTTTGTCCAATGCAGATAGCGCGTCGTACGAATGTAGGCCAGAATGAGCAGCAGCACATAGGATATAATCAGGGCCAACGAGTAAAAGAAGACCGTGTAACCATAGAAGTATAATATCGATTCCCACATATTCTATGCCTCCGACTCTTGTGAATGATTCTTGAGGAAAATGATTTGCTCGAAGAACTGATTATCGTCCAATCCTGTGCGCGACAGTTCGTAGAATGCCGCCCGCCCCTGTTCGCCGTAGTTATACAGACAGGACAGGGCAACCGCACGCGTATTGTGAGACGTCGAGTGCAGGTAAGCCTGTCTGAGAAATTCTGTCTGACGGCCGGTGTTTATGCGCGCCACTGCCTGAAGGATTTCACGCTTGGCAGGGGGGAAGAGGATGTCATAGTTCTTGATTAAGTCGTTCTCCGATTCGGGGTCGCCAATCAATGCAATCGCCCGAATGGCAGCGATGCAGCTCTGGGGATTGTCGGTGGTCAGGAAGCGGCTCAGGCTGCGTTTTTCTTCTTCCGTGCCATAGTATGGAACCTCAGAGATAAAGAGTGCCTTTTTTCCGTCGTTGTCTGAATGTTCTTCCAACGACAGGAAATGAGGAGTCGGGTGTCCTTTGGCCAGATGCCATCCGCACAGACGGTGGAACGTGATTGGATACAACAGGTTGAACGGTTCGTTGACATCTTGCGCCACGAGCAGGAAGGGTTCGGTTTTGCTGCAGAAACCGAAATACGAGCGCGCCAACTCACGGATCTGTTTGTTCTTGTTGCCCGTATATGCGGCCAAAGCACCTTCAGAAACGCGGATTGGCAGCGTGATGAGCGTCTGCAGCACGTGCTCGACATTCCTACCCTTCACCAGACGGTTTTCCAGATGCGCACGCACTCCCGTCACGTTGCACAGACGCTGCATGTTCGGAATATAAATTGACGCTCCCAATTCGCGCCGTAGACTCATAATCAGATGCGTCAGCGTCCGTCCGTCAAGGCGGGCAAACTCCGAACGGTCAGTCTTGCAGATGTATTCGATCTCTTCGTAGGAGATTTTTTCCGGCTCCGACAGCACAGTCCTGAAGGCTGACTCAAAGCGTTTCTGATAGTAGTCATATCGGCGCTGGTCGCGCTTACGGCGGATGATGCGGTTCAGGAAAAGGATGAGCACCTGAAGCATCGTCAAGATACACAGTCCGATAATCGTAAACGATATGCGCACCTGCCACGGAAACTGCTTGACGTAGGCATCAAGCAGATAGAACACGTACTGAATCACCTCCCAGCCGTAGAAATAGGCAGAAGGACCCACGATTGCCATATATTGTCCCGTCAGAAGCGTATATACCTTGATATAAAATAGGCTGCAAAGGTACTGCTTTC